>CAZGDK010000011.1:42064-43641 GCA_964525155.1 uncultured Smithella sp.
ACGGCAGCTTTCATAACCCCTCCCATGGATTTTACTCGGATGATGGGCGGTTTATTTCAGAGAATCCGACGGTTGTCAAGGCGCTAAAAGGAATCCGACTTTCCCCTTGCAATGGATTGAAATAGTTGTAAGATGTCGCCCAATTAATACAGTCCACCAAAGATAAAAATGACCACTGACCTGACCTTCATCACGAACGAAAAAGGAAAGCATCTTAAAGACCGATTTGATGTCTTGATTAAAGATGCAAAGTTGTTTGATTGTCTCGTCGGTTATTTTTATACCAGCGGCTTTTATGCCATTTATCCGGCTCTTGAAAACACTGAAAAAATCAGAATCCTCATTGGTATCGGCACGGATAAACAAACGCACGATTTGTTGAATGCAGCCACACAAGAGCAACAGCAATCTCTTCAATTCTCCCATGCACAAACAAAGAAAGAAATTGAAGGCTTGCTGGAAAATGAAATGGAAGATTCCGCGGACAGCAGTCTGGTGGAAAAAGGCGTTGCCAAATTTCTGGAATGGGTCCGCGGCAAAAAACTGGAAATTCGCGCTTATCCCTCTCAAAACATCCACGCCAAACTCTATATCATAAGCTTCAAAGACGGCGACAGGGACGCGGGACGCGTTATTACGGGTTCCAGCAATCTGACCCGGGCCGGTCTGGTGGACAATCTGGAATTTAATGTCGAGTTGAAAAACAGCGCGGACCATGCTTTTGCTAAAGCCAAGTTTGAAGAACTCTGGAAAGATTCCGTCGATGTCGGCGAAAAATATATTCAGACGATTGAAGATAAAACCTGGCTCAATCAAAACATAACGCCTTATCAGTTGTATCTGAAGCTCCTGTATGAGTATTTCAAAGATGAATTGAGTCAAAGCGATGAAGTCTTTGCCCGTTATTTGCCCGTGGATTTTAAAAGACTCGAATATCAGGAACAGGCCGTTTTAAACGCCAAAAAGATACTGGAGGAATACGGCGGCGTCTTTGTTTCGGATGTCGTTGGCTTGGGGAAAACCTATATCGCAACAATGCTGGCCGGGCAGATCGAGGGCAGAACGCTGGTGATCGCACCGCCGATGCTTTTGGAGAAAGACAATCCCGGATCATGGAAAAATGCTTTTTCCGATTTTAGAATTCAGGCCGATTACGAATCCATCGGCAAGTTGGATGATATTCTTGAAAGAGGGATGGATAGATACACGAATGTGATTATTGATGAGGCCCACCGCTTCCGGACAGAGTCCAACATCACATATGAGAAATTAGCCCAGATATGCCGCGGGAAAAAGGTCATTCTGGTTACAGCCACGCCTTACAACAATTCCCCCAAGGACATTTTGAGCCAGATCAAGCTTTTTCAGAAAGGAAAGAAAAGCACGATACCCAATCTTCCTGATCTGGAATCGTTCTTCAACGGTCTGGAGAAAAAACTGAAAAATCTGGACCGAAAAAGGGATCATGCGCAGTATCTCCAGACGGTCAAAGACAATGCGCGGGAAATCCGGGAGAAGGTTTTAAAATATTTAATGGTGCGCCGCACCCGGACGGAAATTGCCAAATATTTCGATGC
>CAZGDK010000011.1:43741-48671 GCA_964525155.1 uncultured Smithella sp.
CTGGAAAGCAGTTTCTTCGCATTTAAAAACTCCGTCGATCGATTCATCTATTCTTATGAAATGTTTCTCCGGGAGTTCGAGAAGGGCAACGTTTACGTCAGCAAAAAGCACACGAACAAGATATTTGAACTGCTGGAAAACGACGATGATGCAGCCATTCAAAAGCTGCTTGATGAAGAAAAAGCCGTTAGATACAACGCCGGGGACTTCCGGGCCGATGATGAAAAAAACTTTTTTGCCGACTTAAAGAGCGATCTGGCTATCCTGCTCCGGATTAAGCTGTTATGGCAAAAAATTGACCGGGACCCGAAGCTGGTTAAGTTTATTCAGCAACTTGCACAAAATCAAACGCTCAAAAAAAATAAGCTCATCATTTTTACGGAATCCAAAGAAACGGCCGAATATCTAGCGAAAAACATCAACGGGAAGTATCCCGGTGAAGCGCTATGCTACACGGGCGGATCAAGTGAAGCAACGCGCGATATTGTCATCAGGAATTTCGACGATAAGGCGCGCCATCCCGAAGACGATTATCGCATTTTGGTTTCCACCGAAGTTCTTTCCGAAGGCGTCAATCTGCATCGTTCCAATGTCGTTATCAACTACGACATCCCCTGGAATCCCACGCGCATGATGCAGCGAGTCGGTCGGATTAACCGGCTGGATACAAAATTTGACCGGATACACACGTTTAATTTTTTCCCTTCGCAGCAGGGCAATGATGAAATCAAACTGCGGGAATCGGCGGAAGCCAAAATCAACGCTTTTCTCACGTTGTTGGGCGGCGATGCCGCGCTTTTGACCGAAGGGGAGCCCGTGGGATCGCATGAGCTGTTCAATCGATTGGTCTCCAGGAAAACGCTGACCGGCGAAGATGACAACGAAGCCAGTGAGCTGAAATATTTACAGGTCATCAAGGAAGTGCGCGATAAAGAGCCCGATCTGTTTGCGTCCGTCAAACGTCTGCCTAAAAAGGGCCGCACCGCCAAAATCAACCGGGAACAGCAGGAAGCACTGATTACGTACTTCAGGCGCGGCAAGCTCCAGAAATTCTTTACCGCGACGGAAAAAGGCCAAGCGAGCGAGCTCGATTTCCTGTCCGCGGCGGCGCTCATGGAAAGCAGCGTCGGCGATAAGCGGCAAAGATTGCCGGATATGTTTTATGATCTACTGGACAAAAACAAGAAAGCTTTTATTTACGCCACAACAGAAGAACTTGTGGAAATGCAGATTAAAAAAGGCAGAGACAGCGCCATGCAGATTCTTGCCATATTAAAGCTTACGCTTAAGAATACAAAACAATTTACGGACGACCAGGAACTATACGTCAAAAAGGTATTAAGCCAACTCCGGGAAGGCGGTCTGCCCAAGCAAACGACAAAAGCGGCGCTGGCTGCGCTCAATAAATTAAGCACGGAGCTGGTTAATCCTTTTAAAGTTTTGGCTGCACTGCAAATGCACATCCCCGCGCGGCTGCTGGAAAGACATTATGCGGAACAAAATCCGCAAGTCATCGGCAAACGGGAAGTCATTTTGTCCATGTATCTCGGCGGCGCCGAACCATGAAGAATACAAACAAGGGAGCACATTGTATTCATGAATAACCTAATGTAAGAATTATATGAAACGCATTTACAGAAACGATTTGTGTCAGCAGCGCCGACACAAATACGGCAGGACTGTATGAGTGAACATTTTAAAATTGATAAGCATTATTCCGACTGGCTAAAAGAGCTTAAAAGTAAAATACGCGCTGTTCAAATTAAAGCAGCGGTAAAAGTAAACACCGAAATGCTCAACTTTTATTGGGAACTGGGCGCTGATATTCTAGGGAAACAGACCGCCGTAAAGTGGGGAGATGGATTTCTCGGTAAACTGAGTCAGGATTTAATGACCGAATTTCCGGACATGAGAGGATTTTCTCTTAGCAATCTCAAATATATCAAACAATGGTATTTGTTTTATAGCGGACATGAATCAATTGGCCAACAGCCTGTTGGCCAATTGAAAAAGGCAAATGTGCAACAGCTTGTTGTCCAAATTCCCTGGGGACACAACCTTGTTATCATCAGTAAAATAAAAGAATAACCATTGGCAAATACAGGCTGGGAAAAGAATCTGACATGGATAAACAACAGGCAAGAGATATTGTAAGAGGAACACTGGAAACATCATTTGATAAAGGCCGTTTCACTCTTTTTATCAAGAATTTGTTAAACGAGGTTGATGCAACCGAAAGCGCCTCTTTCATTAATCAGGGCAACTACATTCCCGATGCCTACAAACCTTACATCAGCTCTCTGGAGCGAATCGGTAAATACGCTTCAGGCGACCACGCCATTGATGTCCTCATCGTCAAACTAAAAAAAGAAACCGCAATCGATCGCGCCCGCACGATGCAAAGAAATTTCATTGCCCGCTACCTAAACGGCAGCCGCGGGAGCAAACTGAGGGACGCCGCGCTGGTGGCCTTTGTTTCGCCGGACCAGGAAGACTGGCGCTTTTCGCTGGTCAAAATGGACTATCGGTTTGAAGAAGGCAAAAACGGCAGAATCAAAGTCCGCGAAGAGTTCACGCCCGCACGCCGCTGGTCGTTTCTGGTCGGTGAAAATGAAAACAGCCATACGGCGCAAGCCCGCTTGTTGCCCATCATGGCCGATGATGGCCACCCGCCGACACTCGCGGAACTCGAAGACGCCTTCAACATCGAAAAAGTTACCAGAGAATTTTTTGAAAAATACCGGCAATTATTCCATTGGACCAAGGATGAACTCGACGCCGTTGTGGCAAAGGATGAAAGAATTAAAAACGACTTTGCCGCCAAAGGCGTTAATACGATTGATTTTGCCAAGAAATTGCTGGGCCAGATTGTCTTTTTGTACTTCCTGCAAAAGAAAGGCTGGTTTGGCGTGGCGAAAGATCAGGCCTGGGGCATGGGGTCCAAACAATTCCTGAGGGAACTCTTCGAGAAAAAGCATGGCGATTATAAAAATTTCTTCAACGACATTCTGGAACCTCTGTTTTATGAGGCGTTGCGCATTGACCGCAGCCATGACGATCATTACTACAGCCGCTTCAATTGCAAAATCCCTTTTCTCAACGGCGGGCTTTTCGACCCCATGAACAATTACGATTGGGTGCGCACGGATATCCTGCTTGCCAACGACCTCTTTTCCAACAAGGTCAAAACCAAAGAAGGTGACATAGGCAACGGCATTCTGGATATTTTCGACCGCTACAATTTCACCGTGAAAGAAGACGAACCTCTGGAAAAAGAAGTGGCCATCGATCCGGAAATGCTGGGCAAAGTATTCGAGAACCTGCTGGAAATCAAAGACCGCAAATCGAAAGGCACCTACTATACGCCGCGCGAGATCGTCCATTACATGTGCCGCCAAAGCCTTATCCATTATCTGTCCGGTCGTTTCAACGGCGGCGCGGTTGTTTATGAAAAACCCGGCGTTTCGCAAACGGACATGTTCGGAAATGCAGGCATCAAAGGCCAGCTTGACCTGACCATTGAAAACCATGAAACAACGGCCATACAAGAAAAAGATATCGAAACCCTCATCCACTTCGGGGAACGGATAGCGGAAAATGAAGCCCGTGTATTGAAAGAAGGACGGGAAACCAGCACGTATTATTTTCAAATGCCGGAGAGCATTCGCGCCAATGCACAAGAAATAGACGAAAGCCTGGCATCAATCCGGGTATGCGATCCCGCCATCGGCAGCGGCGCTTTTCCCGTCGGCATGATGAGTGAGATTGTACGGGCGCGCAATGTGCTTTCCCATTTTGTTCAGGGTGAGGGCCGGTCGCCTTACGCCTTTAAAAGGCAATGCATTGAAAACTGCCTCTATGGCGTGGATATCGACCCCGGCGCGGCGGAGATTGCCAAGCTCAGGCTCTGGCTTTCACTGGTGGTCGATGAAGACGACATCAAGGAAATTCAGCCCCTTCCCAACCTGGACTATAAAGTCGTTTGCGGTAATTCGCTTTTGGGTTTTCCGGAAGGTTGGGATTCCGATGTGACGAAAGAAATTGAAGTCTTGAAGCATGAGCATTTCAGCGAAACGAATCCTACAAAAAAGAATGCACTGAAAAGTAAAATCGACGAAAAAATCAGCGCAAGGTATAAAAATTCACTAAAGACTTTTGGCTATCAAATTGATTTTGATTTTCGTACAGCATTTTCAGAAGTCTTTCATGAGAAAAAAGGCTTCGATGTGGTGATTGCCAATCCGCCTTACGTCCGGCACGAATCCATCAAAGCGTTTAAGCCCGATCTGGCGAAAGCCTTTAATAAATTCTATTGCGGCACCGCCGATCTATACACCTACTTTTATAAGAGGGGCATCGACCTGCTCACCAATGACGGCCACTTGTGCTTTATTGCCCCCAATAAATTCATGCGCGCTTCTTACGGAAAAAACACCCGCCGACTGCTGGCCAAAGAAGTGACCCCGAAGCAGGTTATCGATTTTGGCGACTTGCCCATCTTTGACGCCACGACTTATCCATCCATCATTTTTATTCAAAAAACACCCGCTACCTCGATGGGGGAGGGCCGGGGTGAGAGTGAAGTCCTTACCGCCACCTTCACCGATATTTCACAAATTGAAAAACCGGAACAAACCATCAAGGAAATCGGATTTCAAATGTTGCCGGATGACCTGAGAGAAGAAGGCTGGACACTGGAGAAACCGGAAATACTGGCTCTGATGGATAAACTGCGCAAAGCCGGGAAACCGCTGGGCGAGTATGTGAAAGGACGGTTTTACTATGGCATCAAAACCGGTCTAAATGAAGCCTTTGTCATTGATGAGGCGACGCGGGAAAAACTGATTGCCGACGATCCAAAGAGCGCGGACCTCATCAAACCCTGGCTGCGCGGGCGCGATATTAAGAAGTGGAAAGCCGAATGGGCAGG
>CAZGDK010000012.1:0-3178 GCA_964525155.1 uncultured Smithella sp.
GGATTACACGCTTTCCGTGCTTTTTGATAACGGAGAAAGCGGCATGATTGACATGAAACCGATTCTTGATTTCGGTGTATTTAAACGACTTAAAAATTATGATGAATTTCGACGCGTGCGGGTTGCCTTCGATACCATCGAATGGGACTGCGGTGTGGATCTTGATCCGGAATACGTTTATTCAAAGTGTAAAACTTTTCAAGCCGCTTGATATGAATTTTATTAAAGCTCTCGTGTTGATTGTTTTGTGCCGGAGCAATTCTGCTGATTGCTCCGGAATATTTTGATCCAATTTCGGACAATTGATCCAGCCTGAACGTCCCTATGCCGTTAACAACCCCGAAGGGGTTTTACGTTTGTAGCTATGGATAGAAAGAATGTTCGACCCCGACGGGGTCGTAGATTATTTGTGGCAAATATTTCTATAAACCTGTTATCCCGTCGGGATAAAAACGGTATCAGGTGAAATCCCATTATTTGGAGCAATTGCTCCGGCAATGTACTGGTCGGAACCAGAATTTACGCTTTTCTCGATTTCAGATATTTCCCAACGCGGTCGAGGCCTTCTTCAATTTTGTCCACGTCCAGCGCGTACGAGAAGCGCACGCGGTCCGGGGCGCCGAACCATTCGCCCAGGTACGTGATCACCTTGTGGTCGTGGAACATGTCCCAGACAAAGTCGCGGGGATTGGCGATTTTCGGAAGCACATAAAAAGCGCCTTCGGGTTTCCACAAATCCAGCCCCAGATCAACCATGCCTTTATAAATCATGTCCCTGCGGGATTCCCAGATTTTGAGCTGTTCGTCGATGTAGTGCCTCGGAACCGTCGTGGCCGTATAGGCCATTTCCTGCGCGATGATGCTGGTGTTCATCGACGTGTGGGACTTCATTTCAATGACCATCTTGACCAGCTCCGCATCCAGCGACCACAGATAGCCGATCCGCAGGCCCGTCATGGCAAAGGTCTTGGAAAAAGAATTGATGGTGACGACATGCGGCCCCTTGATGAGATAGTTTTCCCGCACGTAAATCAGGTCTTTGTAAACTTCGTCGGACAGAACGTAAACGCCGTATTCTTCCGTGATCTTTTCGACCAGCTTCAGGGTCTCGATGGCTTCCACCCGTCCGGTGGGATTGGAAGGCGAGTTGATGAGCACGGCCTTGCAGTCTTTGATCTTTTTTTCAAAGTCTTCATAGACGATGCGGCCTTCCTGCAAATCCGTAAACACGGGTTCAAATCCGGCATATTCCACCAGCGGCAGATAGGAATAATAGTAGGGCCGGCAAAGCAGGCATTTGGGCCTTGCGACGCCTTTCTTTTTCTGTATCCAGGCAATGGCCCGCAGTGAAAGATCCAGCGCCTCCGATGCGCCGTTGGTGATGACGAAGCTCTCCGCCGTCGAGCGGGGGTACTGTTTGACCAGGGCGCTGCGGAGGTTTTCCTGGCCCTGGATTAGCCCGTATTTGAATCCGCTGTACTGCGGCAGAATGCCGTAAACTTCCTTAGGCGGCGGCAGATCGGGTTGTCCCGAACCGAAGGAAATGATGCCGTCCCCGCGCACACCGATAAACATGGCCGCCGTAAGTTTTCTGTCTTCGCTCATTTATTGTTTCCTTTTGGTCTTCAATTATTAATCATCTCATAATTGAATGCACATTCGTCATGCCGGCGAAAGCCGGCATCCAGGAATTCATTAAACTGGTTCCCGGCCTGCGCCGGGAAGACGACTGACGTTGAGATGATGTCAGTCGAGAATACTATTATGAGACTGTTAATAAAATCCCCGGCGCATTTTGGGATGATCCGGATGCGCCGGGGATGATGATGTCAATAACGCGCTCTATTCGATCTTTCCGAATTTGGATTCAAAACGAACCATATTGGCCTTGCTTTTGGAAACTTTTTTAATCTGCGCCCATTCCTTGTCGTCTTTAATCCACCAGAAATACTGAACCGGCGGCGTCAGCTGGGCATTTTTAACGGTCTGAATGGCGCCATTGACCAGAAAACGGCCGTTGGGCATAATGCCGAAAATTTCCGTGGGAATCTTGTCGCCGACAATGGGCAGGCCTTTATGAAAATCAGCTCTGATCTTGCGGACGTCGGTTGCCGTGCCCGCTTTTTCGATGGCTTTGGCCAGCGCATGCGTCGCGCCGTAATGCCGGAAGCATTCAGAGGTGACCATCCGCTTGTAGGCGGCCTTGTATCTCTTTTCAAATCCTTCCGATGCGGGAACCGGCACGCTCATCGGCGTGGCGACGCCGATGGTGTTGTTCATCAGCTTGTAGCCTTTGAGCAGGTTGCCCATATAGTCGAGTTTGGCTTGATCGATGACGATGAATCCACCCTTGAAGCCCATGCCGCGCGCCTGTTCGATGACCAGAGCGGTAGGACCCGAAGGACCGCCGATAAGCAATGCATCGGGCTTGGTGGCAAGCGCCGCCGTGAGCGGAGCGGAAAAGTCCGTTTCGGTGTAATAATTGGCGGGCTTGTCGGCGGTGATGGTTCCGCCGGATTTTTCCCAGTATTCCTTAAAGGCCGTGCGCCATTCTTCGCCGTAGCCGCCCGCGGTGACCACCATGGCCACTTTCTTGTGGCCGTCTTTCATGGCCAGTTCGATAAACTGCTGGACGTAAACAAGAAAATTAGGAGCCGTAATGCCGATGAGCAGATTGTTTCCCAACTTGGTTAATTTGGGGGTGCTGGTGTAGGCCATCAGCAGAAATTCGTTGTTTTTTTCTTCATTGATTTTGGCCATGGCCGCAATGGTTGTGAAAACGCCGTTATAAATGGCGATCGCTTTGCTGTTGCGGAAGCGGCGGGCATTGTTGACGGCCGCCGTCGGATCGTTCTTGTCATCCAGCTTTTCAAGTTTGAAGGTATATTTTTTTCCTTTGATATTGATGCCGCCCGCGGCGTTGATTTCATTGACGGCCATGTCGATGCCGTTTGCGCAGTCCTGACCGTATTCCGCCGCGGGACCGCTCAAGGGGCCAGAGTAACCGATGACAATGTCTTCCGCATTTGCCGCCACAGCCCAGGTTATTGCCGCAAAACTGACCAGCGTGAACATCAAACCCTTCCAATGCTTCATCTTCCGTCCTCCTCTTCTTAAATAGTTTTACTCTATCGCGTCATGTTCTATTTATCGTCTTTGCGGGACTGAACGCACAAGG
>CAZGDK010000012.1:3278-18552 GCA_964525155.1 uncultured Smithella sp.
CTGCGGGCCCGCAGGCAGAACGCTTCGAGTTTTGCGGAAATGATTTGCGGAAAAGGAGAGCCGTCGCTTTCAATGGACAGGAAGGGCAGTTCGTCGAAATCCGCAAGAGCGTTTTTAAGCGACGCATTGTGCGGGTTAAAGGACGTCTTGGTCTCGCGGTGCATGGCTTCGCTCAGAATAGCCTCCGACAGGCGGCTGGGCATGCAGCCGAAGGGGCCGATGGAAATGACGCCGCAGACCGTTGTCGCAATGTCGCGAAGCGCGCCGCCGATGGTCAGAATCGCCTCTCCGGTCAGATGCGGCGACATAAAAGGCGCCGCATGGCGGACGATGTCGTCGATGTCGACGGGATGGGACAAAATCATTCCGGAGGCGCGCATGACGTTTTGCAGTTTGCGCGTGTACAGGGCGACGTATTGTTCGACCAGCAGAAATTTCAGCCGGCCAAGCGTTGAGAAATGATGCCGGACGATGTTGTTTTTCACCAGATAGTTTGTATAGAGAATCCACTCGCTCACCGGAGAGCAGATCACGGCAAATCCCTTTTCGGCGAGCTTTTCCGTCAGCCGCTGCCTTGAGAGATCGTCGCGCCGGACAAAGATTTCGCCCACCAGGGCAATGACGGGAAGATTTGGCCGGGGGCGGTTTACGCCGGGAATAACCCTCAGGCGTGCAAAGCTTTCGGTAAGCCTTTCCAGCACTGTTTTGAAATCCGTCTGTTGGAGCGCCTCCACCAGATTTTGCGATTCGTATTCAAATATCCGCATGGCCTGATCCGGATCGTCGGCCTTGACCAGTACAAGCGAGCGGATATCTTCGAGCGTGTCGGATATGACGGCGGCCCACCAGGTGCGCAGACGGAAAAAGCCGTCGAGGCCCGCGTAGGAATTTTCGGATGTAATGGAGAGAATCGCGACATCGGGAATTTTCAATCGTTTGATGAGGTCTTCCATGAAAACGGCGTACTGCCCGAAACGGCACGGGCCCGCGCCCGTCGGCATGAAATAGGCGATGATCTCGCCTGATTTGCGCTGGTGTCGCACGTAATTCAAAAGCGTTCCGGTGGTCAGGATGAGCGGCAGACATTCCTTGCAGGAGGTATGCGCCCGCCCGATTTTTAAAACGGCTTCATCCGCCGCCGGATGCACAAATGTTCTAAACCCCTGACTGGCGAAGACGGAAGCCAGCATCCGCGCGGCGGTTTCTCCCATGGACGGGAAAAGCACGGTGACGCGGGGGTCGGCAAGCGGCAGAATTTCGCCCGAGGATGTGGCGATGGTGGCGATGGTTCCGTCAAACGCAGTGCGGGCCGGCACAAAAGCGGCCGTTTCAGCCGCCTCAGGGCACAGGCCGGGCAGCTGCCGGTAGGCGGCAATGACATCCAGAAAGGCTTCGATGCGCGTTTCCAGGCCCGCGCCCGCCGTGTGGCTGTCGAGCTCAAGAGTCAATGAGGGCTTTGATCCCATGATGTCCCGAAAATACGTCAGCAAAAAGGAGTCCGGCCCGCAGGAAAAATTGGTGATGTAGACGCCGAAAAGACGGGGGTGTTTTTGAACAAACGCCGCCGCCTTCATGATCTGCTGGCCGGTGCCCCAGTACATATGCTTTTTGCCCGGCTCGTTCTCCGCCGGCAGAAAATCCAGCGGGATAACCCGGACGCCGCGGGAGGCCAGCATTCTCGGAATGCCTTTGTTGGCTTCGGAGGCCAGGCCGGAGTAAGGGCGTCCGAAAATGACCAAGGCAATGTCTTGTGCCTGCTGATCCAAACTGGCAAGCGCCGCGCGGCCCTGGGCGCGCATGTCGGCATGGCAGGCCCGCTGATGATCGAGGGCGGCCCGGAAGGCCCGCCGGGCTTCGGATTTGCCCGCGCCCATGCTTCGGGCCGCTTCGCAAAGGGGCTTTTCCATCGCCTCCAGTCCGTCCGTCAAATCGATCAGAGGCGATAGTATTTTTAAACCGTTTTTCTGGAGACGCTGAAGTTGCGGGCGAAACGCGCTTTGCAGGTAAAACGGTTCGCCCTGAACAAATGGGCAAAGCTGCGAGTCCCTGGCGTTGTGATCTCTGGGAAGCGTTTTAAAATGCGGCAGGAAAAGATAATCCAACCGAGGCTCGCTTGCGACAAGCGCCGAGAAGAATCCGTGGGCGAGTTCCACCGGATAGCAGAAACTTGCATTTTTTTCGTCGATGCCCGACGGCGCGCAGGCATCGACGAGGACCGGGTCATAACCCAGCCGGGCGAAAAACGCGGCGTACAGGGGGTAATAGGTGTGGATTAGAAAACTGCGATTGAAACCGATCGCGCCTTTGCGGGGCGTGTTATCCGGGCGTTTGACGGCATACATGTCAAAGATAAGCCGCTCCCGGCGGGTGATAAGATCCAGCGCGTCCGCGTCAACGGTCAGGCCGTGGCGCAGGTTGTAGTATTTGTTGCAGGCGCCTCCGAAGGGATGCTTCTGGCCTTCCATCTCGATTATGGAAATCTCGCAACGGCGGTCGCAGTTTTCCTGCGACCCTTTGCAGATAAAGGATTTGCCGTAGCGGACGTCGCGATTCATTAAAGCGGCCAAATCAAATGATGATGCGTCAAGCGTCCCCTGTTCGATTTTCTTTTTGACGGCCAGCGCCGCGCCGTAAGCGCCCGAAAGACCCGGTTCGGGCGGAACAATGATGGCTTTGCCGGTAAGCGACGCCATGGCCAGGGGAACCGCCCGATTGTAACAGACGCCGCCCTGCATGAAAATTTTTTTCCCCACAAGGCGATTGCCTTTGACGCGATTGGCGTAGTTCATGCAAACGGAGTACACCAGACCTGCCACGATGTCTTCGTGTGTTGCGCCGCAGGCGACGGCGTTTTTCATGTCGGATGATATAAACGCGGCGCACTGGTCGTTGAAGTTGGGCGGCCGCCGTCCCTGGAGTGCAAGCCCCGCGATGTCGGCCATCGGCACGCCCAGCGTTTCGAGGGCGGATTCCTCCAGAAACGAGCCGGTGCCCGCCGAGCAGGCTTCGTTCATCGCGTAGTCGGCGGCTACGCCGCTGACCAGATAGGTGTATTTGGCGTCCTGCCCGCCGATTTCAAAAATCGTGTCCACTTCCGGGTCGAAGTGCGCGGCGGCCGTGGCGTGCGCGATGATTTCATTGATCACGCCGTCCGTCATGGCATGCAGACCGGCGATCTGGCGGCCCGAGCCGCAGACGCCCAGGCCTTCAATAATGATGGCGGAAGGGGCGACCGAGCGTTCAATCTGTTCGTGAATCGAGCGATAGCAGTGCCTTGCCGCGCCGACCGGGTCGCCGTTGGTGCGCAGATATACATCGGCCAGAATGGCGTTGTCCGATTTGCGCATCAAAACCGCCTTGGTGGTGGTGGATCCGACGTCGAGTCCCAGCACGCAGACATCACCGGGCGTGATGCGGCCGCGATCGACCGTCTTGAATTCTACCTGTCCGGAAAAATCGGCAAGAGGCGGCAGGATGTCGAAAGCGGCGGAAGCGGGTTTAATCAGCTGTTGAAGATCAACCGGCGTTGTCTCGTTTTCCGAGGCCCACAGCGCCGCGCCCAGCGCCTCGAAGTAGGGGGCTTCCTCCGGAACGATCAGCCCGTCAATGTCGCGCCTCAGGTATTCGATCAGCATGGAATTGCGGGCCGCCCCGCCGACAATCATGATGTGCCGCCTTGGGATTTTTTTGAGCAGCTCCAGAATTTTTCCCGCCATCATTTTGCATAAACCCGCCGTGACCTGGGCTTTCGGAACGCCCTTGTTCGTGGCGTGCGTGCAATCGGATTTGCAAAACACGCAACAGCGCCCGGAGACGGGGTGGGGCGTTTCCGTCGCCGCGAAGCCCGCCGCCTCTGTAAGCGAAACGTTCATCCGCCGAAGCTGTTGCAGAAAGAATTCACCGGTGCCGGACGCGCATTTGTTGCCGGTCAGAACATTGGAGATTTCGCCGCGCCGGTTCATGGCATAGACCATGAATGTTTCACCGCCTGCGGAAACCACCGCGGGGCAGGATATGCCTTGCGGGACAAGACGCCTGAAGGCGTACTCCACCGCCTGAGGTTCGGCAATCGAAGTGATGTTTAAAAGATCGCGAAACTTACGGCCGGTGGCGGCAATCCGATCAAAGGTTTTTAAATCGTAGCCGGACAGGGCGTCTTGCAGCGCCTTGCGGGGGTTGCCTTCGTGCGGACGGAGATGATGGGACGCCACTTGAAACTGACTCTTCTCAAAATGCAGTTCGGCGATGGAAATGGTGGACGCCCCCAGACAGATGCCTAAAACCTTCATGCGGCCGGATTCCTGATGTTGATAATTTTTTTCTTAACGCCCCGGTCGCGCGCGGGCGCTTGCAACGCCCGGCCGGGAGAAGGAACTATTTCAAGGAAACGGGGTTTTAGTCAAGCCTTAAATGCAGGCGTCCTTTCCTCCGGTTGCGGGGGATTCCCCCGTGTTCCCATTTCCCTTCAAGCATGAAAAATTTACGGAATATTTGAAAATATTTGCTTGTCAAGGTCGTAAATATTGGTTAATAATTCCCCCGTGAAATTTTAAACAACCATAACGTCGAACATTGTCATGCGCTTTTATGATGGATGTTGGGAAAAAGGCGGTAAGACATGCAAGGAGAGGCATCGTTAAAGGAAATACAATCTGAGCTCAACCAACTGAAATCGGATGTAGCTGAATTAAAAGAAGTAAAAGGAAATCTGGAACATCTGCTGTACATGGTCTCCGAAGGCCTTCTGATCCTGAATCGCGAAGGCCTCATCACATTTGCCAATAAAGCCCTTGAAAATATGGTCGGATGCAAAAGATCCGAAATGATCGGTTCGCATTACAGCGATCGCCGCTGGAATTTTTACTGCGTGGACGACGGCCGGGTCGAAAAGGCGTCCGTATTTCAAAGCGTCTTCGACACGGGGCGGGATCTGGCGGATCGCGTCTGCCGGATGGGGCTGGAAAAAGGAAAACCGAAAATCTTTATCGTCGACGCGACGGTGCATCATGACGCCGAGGGGAAAATGGCGGCGGTGGCCGCCATTGTGCGCGATTCGACCGAATTGAACCGCGTCAAAGCGGAAAATGTCGAGATCAAGAATGTTTATGAACGCCTGGCGCAGTACGCCGACGAGGCGATTTTCCGGATTCAGGCCGAAAGCGGCCGGATTGTCTATATCAATGACTCGGCGGAAAAAATTCTGGGGTACGGTCTGAACGACTATTTGTCCAACGCCGAGATTCAAGCCAAAGTCATCAATAAAAATCATCTGAAGCACTGGGTTGCCGCTTTAGGAAAAACCGCGGGGGCAAAAGACGTTTTAAAGAATGTGGTCATTGAGTGCGTGGCCCGCGACGGCCGGACCGTCATCCTGGAAATGACGGTTATTGCGGTGCGCGATGAAAACGGCAGTACGGTTTATTTTGAGTGTCTCGGACGCGATGTGACCATCCGCCGTTTCATGGAAGCGGAACTTGCCAAGGCGCAGAAGCTGGAATCCATCGGCCTTCTGGCCGGGGGGATCGCGCATGATTTTAATAATATCCTGACGGCTGTTTTCGGATCGCTGGCGCTGGCTAAAATGGATATTCTGCCGGAAAGCCCCGTTTACACGCGGCTGGTTGCCGCCGAAGACCATTGCATGAAAGCCAAGGCCCTGACACGCAAGCTCCTTACCTATTCCCGCGGCGGATCGCCGCAGCGCCGCACCGCCTCGATTGCCAATGTTATTACCGAGGCGGTGAACTTTACGCTGAGCGGTAAAAATGTCGGATGCGACTTTCATCTGCCGGAGGGCTTGTGGTCGGCCCAGATTGACGAAGGGCAGATGCACCAGGTGGTCCATTCCCTGATTACCAACGCCTGCGAAGCCATGCCGCACGGCGGCAACATCGACGTTGGCGCGGAAAACGTGAAGCTGTCCGCCAATGACATTCCGGCGCTTGCGGCGGGGAATTACGTCAAATGGTATGTCCGGGATCACGGCGTGGGCATATCCCAGGAACACATGAAAAAAATCTTTGACCCCTACTTTACCACCAAACAAATGGGCAGCGTCAAGGGCATGGGGCTGGGGCTGGCCATCTGCTATTCCATTGTAAAAAGCCATGAGGGCATGGTGACGGTGGAATCCACGCCCGGCGTCGGGACAACCTTTACGGTCTACATTCCGTCGTCCAATGGAGAGAAGTCCGACGTCAGGACTCCTCCCGTCAAGGAAGCGCCGACCGGACAGCGTCAGAAAGTTCTTTTGATTGACGATGAACAGATTCTGCTGGATGTGACCGGCAGCATGCTCAAGCATCTAGGCTATGATGTGGCGACGGCCAAGAGCCACGGCGACGCCATGGACGCCTACGGTCGCGCCAGGCAGTCGGCGTATCCTTTTTCCCTGATTATCATGGATTTGACGATGCGCGGCGACGAAGGCGGCGAAATCGCCATCCGCCGATGGAAGAATACCTATCCCGAAGTCAAGGCGGTGATTTCCAGCGGCTACATGAACGATCCCGTGATTGAGGAATACTGGAAATACGGTTTTGTGGGCGCGATGGTCAAACCTTATTCTCTGTTCGAGTTGAAGAGTGCCCTGGAAAAAATTCTGGCGGGCGCGAGTAAATAACGGTTGCGCCGCCCCGGCGGTTGGCGCTGAATTATTTTGAAGATGATTGCAGAAGGAGAGGCTATGGCAGACGAGATTAATGATTACACAAAAAACGTTATCGATTTAAGACGCCACATGTGGATGGCGGGAATTGAAGTGGAACTGCGCCGGCTGATCTGGCAGATTGCCGTGGTCGGCAAATACATCTCCGCCAAAATCCATGAATCCAACCGCAAACTGGCCGGTTTCAAGAACGTTTACGGCGAAGAGCAGCTGGCGCTGGACCGCATTTCCGACGCTATCCTCATCAACATGCTCAAACATTCCGGGTTTGTGCGCGAATACGCATCCGAAGAGCTCGAAGACATCGTAACCATCGGCAAAGGACAGGAAAAATACATTGTTACCGCTGATCCGCTTGACGGGTCGTCGCTGGTTGACACGAATCTGGCCATCGGCACGATTATCGGCATCCACAAAAACTCCATCTTTGATTCCGGCCGCAATTCCATGGTTGCCGCAATGTACATTACCTACGGCCCGCTCATCACGATGATTTATTCCGCGGGGAAAGGCGCGCATGAGTTTGTGCTGGATCGCGAAGGCGAATATGTGCTGTCCGAGGAAAACATCCGGCTCAAGGATAAAGGGTCGATTTTTTCGCCCGGCGGCCTTCGCAAGGACTGGACGGACCCCCATCTGAAGTATATTGATAAACTGGAGGCCGACGGCTACAAGCTGCGTTACAGCGGCGGTTTTGTTCCGGACATCAATCAGGTTATTATTAAACGCGGCGGCGTGTTTACGTATCCCGCACTCAAGAAATCCCCCCAGGGCAAGCTGCGCCTGCTGTTTGAACTTCAGCCGATGGCGTTTATCGTCGAGCAGGCCGGAGGCCGGGCTACGGACGGAAAAGACGATATTCTGGCTCTGAAGGTGACGTCCGTCAATCAGCGCTCGCCGATTTACATCGGCTCGGCGGCGGAAGTGCAGATGGCGGGGCAATTTCTGGCGCAATAAAAATAGCCCTCAAAGGGAATATCATAGGATTACTCGCAGGCTTTGCAATCAGCCGCTACGTTAGTCCAGGTTGCAGGGAAGGATGCAATGGCGATGTGTCACGACACCGGCGGCGTCTATATTAATCTCGATTTGGTACCCTGCTCCCGCTTTGATCTTAGGACCTTCCCAGGATTTCGTTTTACCGTCAAGCGTATAGAGTAAGGTGAGTTGCCGGTCGTCCTTTGCGCCGGGCATGAGCGTGACGTTTTCAACCCGGCCCGCGGGAATTCTGTGCCAGAAGAACTTGTCGCCGCCGGCAATGACTGATACATTGGTTAACGGGTGCCCGGAGATCGGATCATCGAAGCGAATGCTGACTTTGATCGTATCACTTCCCCATATACGGCAACCTGCAAGCAGAACGCATAAAATGATCCCAAAGCCGGTAAATCGAAGGCTTCTGCTGATAAGATGCCTTGTTAAAGCGTGAAGACTTCCCGGTGTTTCCTGCACTAATCTGTCCATAACTCAGCCTTATGGCGAATAGGGTTTCTTCAAAATGGCAGTAGAACGCACGACCGGGCTTATCAGGTCCTGCAATGACGCCCTGGAATTTTGAGGAATTTCTTTTGCCTTTTCCCCAGTATAGAAATTCCCTGCATTTTACTTTCAGGATTATATTCTTTGCCAAGTTCTCACATTTTTTTTATGGAAGCCTTTTATTATATGAAATCAGATGGTGCAATAAACATTAACAGGATGCTTCAATTATCTGATCATTTTTAATGATAGACAAAATTAATTTTTCTGTTAAAATTGCGCCCGTAAAAAAGGTGAGTTCAGTCTCTTTGTAGTAGTGCGTCAAGTCTTAGCAACCGATTCCCATACGACAGCCTGGCTGCTCGTGTATTACTTTGCATGGAGTGACTATGATTTACGAAAATAAGGAACAGTTAAGAAAGGCCTGCGAAGGCATTCTGGCCTGTGAGGGCGATGATGTTCGCGTTCTGGATGAAACCCGGTTTCAGGAAAAATTGATCGACGATTTGATTTACACGGTTGTTTTCAGCCCCGATGCGGCCATCAAGGAAGCGTCGGGCTGGCTCATCCGGCGTGCTGCTGCGGCGCTGGGCGTTATGTCCGCGTCGATTCAGTCGCTTTACGAGGCGATGGGGCGCAAGGAAGTCGGTGGATTTACCGTTCCGGCCATCAACATCCGCGGGATTACCTTCGATTTTGCCCAGGCGGTCTTTCGGGCGGCCATCAAAGGCCAGGTCGGCCCGGTGCTTTTTGAAATTGCCCGCTCCGAAATCGACTACACCAAGCAGAGACCATTTGAATACACCTCTTGCATTATCGCGGCGGCCGTCAAAGCCGGCTGGCGCGGTCCGGTTTTCGTGCAGGGCGATCATTTCCAGATGAGCGCCAAAAAGTTTGCCGCAGACCCGGAAAAAGAAACCCAGACCGTCAAAAACCTGATCTGGGAGGCCATTGAAGCCGGATTCTACAACATCGACATCGATACCTCAACGCTTGTGGATCTGGACCAGCCCACCGTTTTGGATCAGCAGAGAAATAATTTCTCATTGGCGGCGGAGCTTACCACCATGATCCGCGATCTGGAGCCGGAAGGCATCACCATATCCGTGGGCGGCGAAATCGGCGAAGTCGGCGGCAAGAACAGCACGGTGGAGGAATTGGAAGCCTTCATGGACGGCTACCTCGAAGAGCTCAAAAAGCGCGGCGAGGCCTTCAAGGGCATCAGCAAGATCAGCGTGCAGACCGGAACGTCGCACGGCGGCGTGCCGCTGGCCGATGGTTCCGTGGCCAAGGTTAAACTGGATTTTGATGTGCTGGAAAAGATATCCGAAGCCGCGCGCGTCAAATACGGTCTTTCCGGCGCGGTGCAGCACGGGGCCTCGACGCTGCCCGATGAAGCGTTTGACCGCTTTCCCGCCACCGGCACCGCCGAAGTCCATTTGGCCACCGGTTTCCAGAACATGATTTACGACAGCAAAGCATTTCCCGCGGACCTGCGGACGAAAATTTACGATCATCTGAAAGCCAACATGAAAGACGAGTGGAAAGAAAAGGACACGGAAGAGCAATTCATTTACAAGACCCGCAAGAAGGGGTTTGGACCTTTCAAACTGGAACTTTGGCATCTGCCGGCGGACATCCGCAACGCGCTTTGCGCCGAACTGGAGCGCCAGTTCGCCTTCCTGTTTGACAAACTGAAAGTCAATGGCACGCGTGAAATAATGGATCAGTACATCAAGCCGGTCGATGTGCCGCTGAAAACCCCTGCGGCGCTGAAAGGGTAATCGGGAAGACCGGATTCGACAGAATCGAGTAATAAACATGAAAGCGGCTGTTTTGGATAAAATCACGAATGTTCGCGAAAATCCACAGCCGCTTTCTTTTGTGGATATTCCTGAACCCGAGCCGCTGGAAAATCAGATTCTGGTGCGTGTGTCGGCGTGCGGTGTCTGCCATACGGAACTCGATGAAATCGAAGGCCGGACGCCGCCGGTGTCTTTTCCTTTTATTTTAGGCCATCAGATTGTCGGCGTGGTTAAACGGCGCGGTCCAAAGGCTCCAAGATTTGCCGAAGGCCGGCGCGTCGGTATCGGCTGGATCGGTTCGGCCTGTGGTAAATGCCGGTACTGCGCCGAAGGCCGGGAAAATCTCTGCGCGGATTTTCAGGCTACGGGACGGGACATCCCCGGCGGCTACGCTGAATATGTCGCCGTCGCCGAGGATTTTGCCTTTCCCCTACCCGATATTTTTTCGGACGCGCAGGCCGCGCCGCTTTTATGCGCGGGCGCGATCGGGTGGCGTTCTCTTCGTCTGGCGAATCTCTTTGATGGCCAACCGCTGGGGCTCACGGGTTTTGGCGCTTCGGCGCATCTGGTGCTGCAATTGTCGCGCAATCTGTATCCGAACTCCGATGTCTTTGTTTTCGCCCGTTCTGAAAAGGAACGTCAGTTTGCAAGGCAGTTGGGCGCGGTTTGGGCGGGCGATACCTCGGACAAAAGTCCGCAAAAACTGGCCGCCGTCATCGATACCACGCCTGCCTGGAAGCCGGTGGTGGAGGCGCTGGACAATCTTGCGCCCGGAGGCCGGCTGGTGATCAACGCCATTCGCAAGGAAGAAGGCGACAAAAGTGAGTTGCTCCGTCTCGACTATGCGCGGCATCTGTGGCGGGAAAAGGAAATTCAAAGCGTGGCCAACGTGGCGCGCCGCGACATCGAAGAATTTCTGGCCCATGCCGCGCGGATTCCCCTTCTGCCCGAGGTGGAGGAATATCCTTTAGCCCAGGCCAATCGGGCGCTTTACGAATTGAAAGCGGGTGTGATTCGCGGGGCGAAAGTGCTCGTTTTTTAATTTTCTCAAAAAAAGACTTCACGACGATGGAGAGCTTTTCTTTTTGGCTTTAACCAGTAAAACCGTGGAGAGCGGCCGGGGTATGATTTGCGCGTCGAGCCAGACGGCTGCGGCGTAAAAGCGGTTAAACCATTTGAATGTGTGGATGGCGAAACGCGACAACGTTTTGCGTTTTTCCCCCGCGGGTTTGTTTTGATGACGCTTTTCCAGCAACGAGGCGTAGAGCGTCACACCGCACATGGTGATCTTTTCCAGAGGCCCCAGCACTTTGCGCACGTCCACCGGCTCCATTCCGGCTTCCGCGAGGAGGGCCGTGAGGTCCTTCAATTCATAACGGCGATAATGTTCGACATACCGGTCATCGTGCGCAAAATAAAATTGCCGGTGGGGAATCGTGACAATGAGCGCGCCTTCCGGTTTGAGGACTCGGGATATTTCCGCCAGGGCGCGGCGGTCATCCGGAATATGTTCCAGAACTTCCGAGGCGATCACATGAGAGAACGAGCCATCCGCAAACGGCAGCTTCGTCGCATCGGCAACAATATATTGCCCCTTGCCCTGCATTTTTTTCAGCTCTTCCATCGCGGACGCGGATGCGTCGGAATAGACCATGCGATCCCAGGAAGTCAAGACAGGCGAAATACCACTGCCGACTTCCAGCACGAGTTCTTTGGCCTCGGCGCGCATGGCCTTTTCAACGGCGCGTTTCCGAAGCAGGTAGTTGTACAGGTAATTTTTCAGCGCGATGTATGTTCCGTCTTCGAAAAAATCCTGAAAGCGATTATAGGGAGTTTCGGTCATGTATTCCTCGACGGAAACAGGGGTGTTTTTATCAGACCGGCTTGGGATAGACGAAATGTCAGCGCCGTGCCCAGGCATCCAAAACCATATTTTACGCTGCGCCTGAAATTGATGGACGAGGCCTCGGCAAAGTATTTGGTCGGACAGCTCACTTCGGCAATGACATAATTAAACCAGATGATCTGGGCGAGCATTTGATTGTCAAAAACGAAATCATCTGAATTTTCATTGATCGGCAGTTTTTCCAAAAGCTCCCGGGAAAATGCCCGATACCCGGTATGATATTCCGAGAGCTTTGCCCCCAGCATGATATTTTCGGCAAGCGTCAGAAAGCGGTTGGCCAGATATTTCCAAAACGGCATTCCGCTTTTAACGGCATGGCCGCCCAGAACGCGGGAGCCCAGCACGCAGTGATAAAGCCCGTTGGCGATCATGGCCACCATGGCGGGAATGAGTCGGGGCGTGTATTGATAATCCGGATGAACCATGATGACGATGTCCGCGCCTTCCTCCAGAGCCATCCGGTAGCAGGTCTTCTGGTTGGCGCCGTAGCCGCTGTTCTTTTCGTGAACAAATACTTTGGTGTGGGGCAGGCTTTTGGCAATGGCGTAGGTTTCATCGTGGCTTGCGTCATCCACCAGGATGACCAGGTCGACGATATCTTCTTCCATGACTTCATCGTAGGTCATGCGCAAGGTCTGTTCGGCGTTGTAAGCCGGCATGACCACGATAACTTTTTTGCTCTTATACATCCCTGTATGTCTCCGTCTTGGTCTCTGAATTCCGTTTCCATATAGAAAGTTGAAAGACTTGTCTATTATTAAAGATGGACCGTGTCTTCAGGCTTTTCTTTTATTACCGAAGGCGCGGAGCGCTAATCAGGCGCCGCCCTGCCAGCAGGCGACAGGCTCCCAGGGGGGCGCAGACGGCGTTTCATCACCCCCAAGCCAGCGTCCCGCAAACCCAAGCTCACGAACAGTCAGGTCAAAATGGCACAAGGCAATGCCCATGTCAATTTCCTGAAGCGATATATTTCGTAAATATTTGTAACCTGTCGCACGGAACAAATAAAACGATAATCTGTTGATGTCTTTTTGATAGAGGATCCGCCAGGGCTGCTTGTTGGAAGCCGAAGGGGCCAGTCGGACATTTTCAAGCGCCTGGCTGTAAACGCCCGCCTCGCCGGGGGTAAGCGGGGTTTGGGCGTTGCCGTTGAAGAAAAGGTCTTTCCAGGGAAGACGATGATCGGAACCGGCAAAACGGCGGATGACCTTTTCCGTCAGGCTTTTGTGATCGGCTTCGTAGCCCACGGGAGAAACGGTCGGTAAAAGTTCATTGCGGCGCATACCCGCCGCCCTTCCAAAAGCGCTGATGGCGAATGTGCCGCCGAGCCAGCAGGTGGCAAGCCCCAGTCCGGTCGCTTTTAAAATAAGCTTTTCCTTGCAGTATCCGTAGTCGCAGGTGGCCAAAGGCGCGGGACTGATCATCCCCACCAGATAGAGTCGGGCGTTTTTGATCACGCCGTAAGTTCCCAGTTTTTTCCACTCGTCGCGCGGAAGGTTGTCCATGGCGATCAGGGTGAACCGGGGGGCGTTTCCGAACAGCCCTTTTGGGGGCGCGTCGACAAACTGACGAAATGTTTGCAGCACGGTTTCGTCAATGGGCCGCTTAGAGAACGAGCGGCAGGAGTATCGTCTTTGGATCGTTTCCGTGATGGATGCCATAGCGCCTCGCAGAAAAAATAGTATTGGCAAAATAGTGGGCCTATCTTATACTATCCGCCGAAATAATCCATATCAAATGATGGGAAAATGCGAGGACAAATCATGAAACTGGCCACCGTGGAACAAATGCGAGGGATGGATCGTTATGCGATTGAAACATTGGGGATTGCCGAAGAGATATTAATGGAAAATGCGGCGCTTTCGGCTTACAGCCTGCTTAAGCGGAAGATCGGGATGCGGGGCAAAAAGTTCGTGATTTTCTGCGGCGCGGGCAACAACGGCGGCGACGGTTTGGCCTTGGCGCGCCTGATTATGTCGTCAGGCGGCAGCGCAAAGGTCTTTCTCGTGGCCTCGCCCAAAAAGTACAGCGGCGCAGCCAAAACCAATTATGATATTTTATGCAATCTGGAAGGTGATGTGCAATTGATCGCGAAAGCCGAGGAAGCCCGGGTCGACACCCTGCATTGCGACGCCGTTGTCGACGCCATGTTCGGTACGGGACTGGACCGCGACGTCCGGGGGTTTGCGGTGGATGTCATCGGGCTGATCAATGCCTGCGGCAGGCCGGTGATCAGTCTGGATATTCCCTCGGGGATTTCGGGCGATACGGGAAAAGTAATGGGCGGCGCCGTCCGGGCGTCGTGCACCGTGACGTTTGGTCTGCCGAAAATCGGGAATCTGCTTTATCCCGGTTATGAATATGGCGGCGAATTGTTCGTGACGCATATTTCCTTTCCCCCGTCGCTTTATGACCAGGACGATCTGACCATCCGGACCAATGAACATATTGCCCTGCCCCTGCGCATGGCCGAGGCGTACAAAGGGGCCATGGGGGATGTGCTGTTTATTGCCGGTGGCGCAAACTATTTCGGCGCCCCGTACTTTGCCGCCATGTCGTTTCTGAAGGCGGGCGGCGGTTACGCGAGGCTTGCTTCTCCCGCGTCGATCATTCCGTTTGTCGCCCAGTCCGGCCATGAAATTGTGTATCTGCCGCAGCGGGAGACGGCGGCCTTCAGCATCTCTTTGAAGGCCAAACCCGAACTGTTGGCGCTTACGGAAAAGGCCGATATGGTGGTGATGGGACCGGGGCTATCCTTGCAGGATGAAACGGTGAAACTGGTTCGGGAACTGGCCGCCGTCATTTCCAAACCGCTGCTCATCGACGGTGACGGATTGACGGCCATTGCCGAGCGTCCCGAAGTGCTTCTCAAAAGAAAAGTCCCGACAATTCTGACGCCTCACTCAGGCGAAATGGCGCGGCTCATGCGCAAGACCGTGGCGGAAGTGAACGCCGACAAAGTCGGCGTTGTGCGCGAAGCGGCTGAAAAATTCAACGCCACGATTGTGTTTAAAGGCGCGCATTCGCTTATCGGTTTTGCCGACGGACGGGTCTTTGTCAATCTCAGCGGCAATCCCGGCATGGCCACCGCCGGAAGCGGCGATGTGCTGAACGGCTGCATTGCGGCTATGTACGGCCTGGGGTTGCCTCCGGAGACGGCCGCGCGCAAAGGCGTTTTTCTGCACGGCTACGCGGGCGACCTGGCCGCCGCGCAAAAAGGCGTGGACGGAATCACGGCAACGGATATTCTGGAACACTTGCCGCAGGCGCTGAAAAACGACCGGGAAGGCGTCATTGAAGAAAAATATTACGCCCCGTCTGTTGTGTGATTGATCCGAATATTATCTTGACATCGCAGACCTTGTTTTCTATACGGTCCGAAACTAAGAAAAAGGATTTTCTTTTTTATATGTGGGA
>CAZGDK010000012.1:18652-45702 GCA_964525155.1 uncultured Smithella sp.
TGGCGATCGGCGTTTGTGGCCGCTTTTTTCAGCCTTCTTCCCGTGCATGTGGAATCCGTCGCCTGGGTGGCGGAACGCAAGGATGTGTTAAGCGGCTTCTTTTTTATGCTCACGCTCTGCCTGTATGTCTGGCATGTCCAAAAACCGGATATTAAGAAATATGCACTGGTGCTGTTGTCTTTTTTTCTGGGCCTTATGAGCAAATCCATGCTGGTGACACTGCCGGTGATGATGATTTTGCTGGATTACTGGCCGCTGGGGCGGTTCCAAAGCCGCTGGGCCGGTCCGGCAAAGTCCGCCAAAACCTCATGGGGGCCGGTCGTGATCTGGCAGCTCAAGGAAAAGCTGCCCTTTTTTCTGCTGTCGATGGCAGTCGGCCTGATCATTCTGAAAGCCCAGGTCGAGCAGAATGTCGCCACGGGAAAAGCCCTGTTTTCGTTTAGTGAGCGTCTGGCCAATGCATTTGTTTCCTATCTCACCTATATCATCAATATCCTGACACCTTATAACCTGGGCGCCTTCTATCCGTTTGATCCGCGCCTGCCCGTTTTAACCGTTTCCGTTTCCGTTTTGCTTTTTTCCGCATTGTGCATCGGCGCGGTTCTCGCCGTCCGGCGTTATCCGTTTGTTTTTGTCGGATGGTTTTGGTTTGTGATTCTGCTTTTTCCCGTCAGCGGGCTTGTCCCGCTGGGAAAACACGCATTGACCGACCGCTATACATATCTGGCGTCCATCGGCATCAGCTTTATCCTGGCCTGGGGCCTGCCTGAATTTTTCAAAACGGAGTTGTCGCGCAAAAAGGTCTTGCTGCCGGCCGGCGTTGTCTACCTGGCTGTGCTGACCTGTCTGACATGGGTTCAGGCCGGATACTGGCAGGATGATCTGACGCTTTTCGGGCGGACATTGAGCGTCACTAAAAATAATGATCTGATGCACTACAACATTGCCTGGAGCTATGCTCAAGCGGGCGATCTGGAAAAAGCCAAAGCGCATTTGCACGAGGCATTGCGAATTGATGCGCGGGAGGATCGATATTACGCCAATCTTGGTCTGGTCTATGAAAAGTCGGGCGACAAAGACAAGGCGATTTATTATTATGAGGAAGGGCTGAAACGAAATCCCGATAACGATACCATTCACAGCAATCTTGGCACGACGCTGGAATCTTCAGGACGCAAGGCGGAGGCGCTGGAGCATTACCGCAAGGCCATGGCGATTAATCCCCGCATGAGCCCCGCTCATTACAATTACGCCACGCTCATGCTGGAGCAGGGCCGGGTCGAAGAAGCCGAGAAGGAGCTGCGCGAGGCCATTGCGCTGAATTCCCATTACCGGGAGGCGCTCAATGAACTGGCGGTCCTTCTTTTGAATCAGGGAAGAACATCCGAAAGTATTGCGCCTTTGCGCGAGCTGATCCGCCTCGATCCCGGAAATGTTCCGGCGATATACGCTCTGGCCAATTCCCTGGCCCGGGAGTCCCGTCTGGACGAAGCTGTTTTGTACTACCACAGAGCGGCGGATCTGGATACCGGCAATCCCAATGCCCACTATAACCTGGGGGTTGTTTCTTCGGCCCGGGGTGACGTTCAGGACGCCATCGGTCATTTTCAGGCGGCGCTTCAAATCAAACCGGATTATGCAAAAGCCCGGCAGGCCCTTCGGAATCTTCTGGCGAAAATGCGCAACAACTAAAGATTTATATTTTTCGGGAAAGAATATAATCCGCCACGGCCAGCAGGTGGTCTTTTTCAGGATGCGCCGCAAAAACGCTCAAGCCGTCCTTGGCTTCGGTGATCAGTTGCTTTGCGCGCCCGAGCGCATAGTCGATGCCGCCGGATTTTTGCACGATCTCAAAAATCGTCCGGACCGTTTCGGGTGAAAACGTTTTTTTCTCGATGGCGGTTTTTATCATCTCACGCCGGTCGGAGCTGATTTGGGCCAGCGCGAAAATAAGCGGCAGTGTCATCTTTCCTTCTTCCAGGTCTTTGCCGATGGCCTTGCCGAAATCGTTCTGGCTGGCCATGTAGTCGAGTGTGTCGTCCGTGATCTGAAAGGACATGCCGATTTTATAGCCGTATTGTTCGAGAGCGCGGGCCTGATCGCTTGAGGCGCCGCCCAGGACCGCGCCGCTTTCACAGGCGGCGGAAATGAGCACGGCGGTCTTTTTTTCCACGATGCCGAAATATTCCGCTTCGGTAAGCGTGGTGTCGCCGCATTTCATCAGTTGAAAGACTTCGCCCTCCGACATGATGTTGGTCATCTTCGACATGAGCTGAACCAGCCGGATGTCGCCGATTTCGGACATCAATTTGAATGCCTTGGAATACAGAAAATCGCCCACCAGAACGGATGCCGCGTTGCCCCAGACGTTATTGGCCGAGGTTTTGCCCCGGCGGATGACCGCTTCGTCAATCACATCGTCATGAAGAAGGCTTGCCGTATGGATAAATTCAATGGCGGCCGCAAGCGGAAAGCGATGGTCTCCGTTGTAACCGCACAACCGGGCGCAGATGAGATGCAAAAGCGGCCGAAACCGTTTGCCGCCGCTCGCGATCAGGTGATGCGCCACTTCGGGGATCAGTTTGACCTCGGAGGTGATATAGCGGTCCAGGTGAACTTCCACCTGTCTCATGTCATCGTGGTATGCCGAAAAAACGTCTGAAATCTGCACGGATACATGGTCCTTAAAGAAATTTTCAAAACTATATGGGAAGAGGACGGGACTTGTCAAATAGGTTTTGACATGAGGCGAAGTAATTCTTGACATCAAACAGCTCGTTTCCTATACTCCGTCGCACAAAAAGAAGCTTTGATAAAGAAAGAACGGGAGTTTCATGGCCAGGGAAGGCTTTGAGGCGACAAGCGCGATGGGCAGACATTTCGCACAAGCGGGGCCTGATGCAGGTCCGGCTTTTTGTGCCGTCGATGTGAAGAAGCCGCCATGGCGAATTTTACTCCTGTCAAACGATATATCCTGTATTGCCTCGATCGGGCGATAGACAAACACGGTCTGAAATCCCCATTTCTTGATGTCGGTTGCGGGATCGGTGATGTGAGCGCCCATCTGGCGGCGCGAGGTTTTTACGGCGACGCCATCGATGCATCCGCCCACGCCATTGCAAAGGCCCGGATCAATCTCAAACATTTTCCGCTTACGCTGCATCACCGGCGGCTGGATGAACACGCCGGCGTTTATGCGACCATTTTGCTCATGGATGTGCTGGAGCATATTGAAGACGACGCAGGCGCCCTGCGCCAGGTGGCCTCTTTGCTGCATGATGGCGGTCATGTTGTGATTGCGGTTCCGAGCAATCCCAGGGAATGGCGCTGGGACGACGCTTTTTACGGCCATGTCCGGCGCTATTCGCTTCCGGAGCTCGCCTTGCTGCTTGAAGCATCCGGGTTGACTCTGGTGGAAGCCCACGATTTCACGTTTCCCCTTTTCTGGCTGATGCGGCGCATTTACAAGCGGTTGAAGCCGCAGCCGGCTTTGGAAGCCGAAAGCATTGCCGAGCGCACGCAGGCCAGCGCGACGCGCAACGCCTGGGAGATGCCCTTGATTTCACGCATGCTGACCAAAACAGCGCCGCTTTGGGCGGTTTTTTTCCGGGTCCAGTTTCCGCTTAGAAAAATCGCGCTGGGGCTAGGCTATGAGATGCTGGTTATTGCACGTAAAGATCGTAATGATCGGCTGAGGTGATCCTGCATTTAATGATGTCGCCTATCATGACGTTTGCATTTTTGACGTAGGTCACGCCGTCGATTTCCGGAGACTGCCTGCGGCAGCGGCCGACGAAAGCGTAGCCTTCCCTTTCGCTTGACTCTTCGATTAAAACGTCCTGCGTGGAACCGACAAGCTTGGCGTTGATGGCGCGGGAAATTTCGGCCTGCTCGCTCATGACGGCATCCTTGCGCCGCTCTTTTTCTTTTTCCGATATCCGCGAGGGGAGGTCGAAGGCTTTCGTGCCTTCTTCACGGGAGTAGGTAAATACCCCCAGGTGATCGAATCGGGCTTCGTCCACGAAAGCCAGCAGGCGCTCGAAGCGCTTCGGCGTTTCGCCGGGGAAGCCCACGATGATTGAGGTTCGCAACGCGACATCCGGCATCATGCGGCGTGCCTCGGCCATGATTTCTGAGATGCGGGCCGCGGTGACTTTCCGGTTCATGGCGGCAAGAATCGTATCGTCGATATGCTGAACGGGCAAATCAAGATAGCGGCAGATATTTTTGTGCGCAGCCATCGCTTCCAGCACATCCGTTGAGATGTGCGCCGGGTGCGCATAGAGCAGTCTCAGCCAGGAAAGTCCGCGAAGCGCCGCCAGTTCTTCGAGGAGAGATGAAAGCTTTGGCTTGCCTTTCAGATCACGGCCGTAAGAGGTGGTGTCCTGCCCGATGAGGATGATTTCTTTAATGCCCCGTCGAATCAGTGATTGCGCTTCGGTCAGAATGTCGTCCGGTGTGCGGCTGCGGGCTTTGCCGCGGATGGACGGGATGGCGCAATACGTGCAGCAGTTGGAGCAGCCGTCGGAAATTTTCAGATACGCGGTGGCGGCGTTGGACGATAAAATCCTCTTATGCTGCGAGGTCATCAGAAAATCGGGCTTGGAAATGACGGCCTTGC
The DNA here is from genome assembly GCA_964525155.1 of uncultured Smithella sp. Taxonomy (GTDB): domain Bacteria; phylum Desulfobacterota; class Syntrophia; order Syntrophales; family Smithellaceae; genus UBA8904. The sequence continues at coordinate 23,274 of CAZGDK010000012.1, forward strand.
GGCGGGCCTTTGCGGCAGACAAACTTTGCAAATGATCCGCGATGCGTCCGACTTCGCCTACGCCAACAAACAGGTCCACCTCCGGGATTTCGGTGAGCAATGATCCGGCGTATCGCTGCGCCAGGCAGCCGGCCACAATCAGTTTGAGGGGGCGTTTTTTCTTTTCTTCGGCCATCGTCAGGATAACTTCGAGCGCTTCTTCCTTGGCCGGCTGAATAAAGCCGCAGGTATTGACGATAACCACATCCGCGTCATGGGGGTTTTCCACAATCGTCATGCCGCATGCAGCAGCCTCGCCGCCCATGACTTCCGAATCGATCAGATTCTTCGAGCAGCCCAGAGAAATGATATTGAGTTTACCGGCAAGCTTATTTTTCACCAGGCAGTTTCCGGATTAAAACTTTACGGGGTTTTGCGCCGTCGGAGGGACCGACGATGCCTTCGCGTTCCATTTGCTCGATCATCCGCGCGGCGCGGTTGTAGCCGATTTTCAGATAGCGCTGCACCAGAGAAATGGACGCCTGTCCCAATTCGCCCACCAGCGCCACGGCTTCATCATACTTTTCATCGGAGCCGTCCTCGGTGGCTTGGGCCTGCGCCGATTCAAACTCGAATTTTTCAATGGAGGCGTCATACGTCGGCTGGGCCTGCATTTTGATAAAGTCCACCACGCGCGAGATTTCCGGGTCGGATACATACGCGCCGTGAATGCGCGTGAGCTTCGATGTCCCCGGCGGGATGAACAGCATGTCGCCCGCGCCCAAAAGCTTTTCCGCTCCGGTTTGATCGATGATGGTGCGCGAATCGATTTTGGACGACACTTTAAAGGAGATGCGCGTGGGGAAGTTGGCTTTAATGAGCCCCGTGATGACGTCCACCGACGGACGCTGCGTGGCGATAATCAGATGAATGCCCGCCGCCCGCGCCATCTGGGCCAGACGGGTGAGCGATTCTTCTACGTCGCGCGGAGCGACCATCATCAGGTCGGCCAGTTCGTCGATGATGACGATGATGTACGGCAGCCGGACATGCTGGATGGGCGGCGGCGTCTGGCCGGCGTTCTGATCGGGATTGTCGCCGGACCCGATCGGCGGTTTGGCTGGCCTTGCTCCCGGAGGCATTTTTCCTTTGGCCCCGGTAATGATCATTTCATTATAAGCGTCGATGCTTTTGACGCCCAGTGTGCTTATGATTTTGTAGCGGCGCTCCATTTCCTCCACGGTCCAGCGCAGCACCTGCGAGGCTTTTTTCGGATCGACCACCACCGGATGCATCAGATGCGGAATGCCTTCGTAGGAGGAAAGTTCCAGACGCTTGGGATCGACCATCAGAAATTTGATGTCGTCGGGCTGCGCTTTAAACAGGAGGCTGCAAATCATGGCGTTGAGCGCGACGCTTTTCCCCGATCCGGTGGTTCCGGCAATCAGCAGATGCGGCATTTTGGCCAGATCCGCAATGACCGGCGCGCCGACAAAGTCGACGCCCATCGCGATGGGGAGGCGGGATGAGGTTTTCGTAAAGCCGTCGTTGTCGAGGACGTCTTTCAAAAAAACGGATTCCCGCTTCTGGTTGGGAATTTCAATGCCGATGACCGATTTACCCGGAACCGGCGCGAGAATGCGGATGCTGGGCGCCATGAGCGCCAGCGCCAGATCGTCGGCCAGATTGGTGATGCGGTTGATCTTCACGCCGGGGGCCGGCTCCAGCTCGTACATGGTAATGACGGGGCCGGGCAGCACTTCCACCACTTTGGCCTCCACACCGAAATCCGCGAGCTTTTTTTCGAGAATGCGGGAGTTGGCCACCAAGAGGTCGCGCTTGACGCGGGTGTCTTTGGGCGGCGCTTCTTCCAGAAGTGTAAAGGGCGGCAGTTGAAACTTGCCGTCGGATTTGAGTTTGGTGAAGTCGAAATGCGTCTGTTCCACTTTTCTCGGTTTGACTTTTCTGGCAGGCGGATCGGCTTCTTCCAAAACAGGCGCTTCCCTGATTTCAATGGCCGGTTTGTTAAAGCGCGTCCGCAGAAGCGCCAGGCGCTCTTTGGCGGCATACAAAAGCCCCGTAAGCCTCTGGGAAAATTTCCCCGTGGCCGACACCAGCGAATAATCGATGATGAAATAGAGGGAAACAACAAACATGACGATCAGAATAATGCAGGCGCCCGCCGTGTTGAAGTAGGCCAGAAGAAATCGATCGAGGCCCGCGCCGATCAGGCCGCCCGCCCGGAAGTTTTCGCCGGAAAACGCAACGCCGCTTTTAAGAAGCGCGCCGAACAACCCCGTGCAGGACAGGGTAAAAAAGATGAAACCCGCGACGCGCGGCGCGGTTATTTCAAAAGCCGGTCGCAGGAAATAATGAAACGCACAGACCAGAAGAACCAGGGGCAGCAGAAAGACGCCGAACCCCATGAGCCGGATGAGCGAATCCGCCGTGTAGGAGCCGAACGTTCCCGTCAGATTGTGCGTCGATGATCCGCCGGCCACAAAGCGCGTGAATGAGGGATCGTGCGGCGAATACGAAAACAGGCACAAAAGCAGAAAGACGGCCAGCGCCAGACACACCACACCTTTAATTTCGCGTATTCTTTTATGCGGTTCTTTGGGGGTTTCTTCCATTACGTTGTCGCTTTGAGCTCCGTCTGGACGTCTCTGAGGCCGGCCGTGCCGGAGCTCCGGTGAGCGTCATAATTCCGGATAATCACCTGCCGGACCCTGTTGATCAGCTCCTGGCGGTTTTCCAGAGTGTAGTTTTTCACGTCAATCGGTTTATCGATGACCAGCTTGATCTTGCCCGGTTTGATCTTGAGCGATCGCTTGGGCATGATCTCTCCGCTGCCGATGATGCTGATCGGTATGATTGGCGCGCCGGACTGAATGGCCAGATAAAAGGTTCCCTGCTTGAAGGCTTTGATTTCACCATTGCGGCTGCGCGTTCCCTCCGGAAAGGTCATTACGGATTTGCCCTGCCGGATGCGCAGCGCAGCCAGATCGAGGCTTTGCATGGCTTTTTCATGATTCTGCCGGTCGATCTCAATATAGCCCGCGCTTCTCATGGCCTGTCCGAAGACGGGGATGGTGAACAATTCTTTTTTGGCGATCCAGCGGAACTGGCCGGGAACGTGGGCCAGCGTGATCAGGATGTCAAAATCGCTTTGGTGGTTGGCCATCAGCACCTGCGGCCGGGTGCGCAGGATGTTTTCCGCGCCGATGACTTCCACCTTGGTGGCGCACAGGAAAAGCAGCACCTTGCTCCAGAGATTGGCGACCTTATGGACGTTGTTTTCCGCATTGTTAAAAAAGGAAAAAACAACGGCCCAGAACGAGAAGAAAGCGGTCACCGCTACGCCTAAAGTCACTAATACTGCCGAACGAACCATCTGCCTTGTTTCCTTTGATCAAGATCGTTTGATCGCTTGATTTCTACTTGATAAACCCTGTGAAGTCAATATTGAATCATACTTGACTGCTTCCGGCGCTTCCCGTGATCCAGGTAAAATTTGAATCCGGACAGGGCGGTTGTCCGTGACCGATGGTCAAGTGAAATGCAGGCTGGATGGGCGATTGCGCTGAATTGCGGATTTGCGTTTGGACGGTTTTTTTTCTTGACAAACGATTAACCCTCCATTACTAAATTTCGCACACGATAGAAGCGAGATGACGATTGGCCGAATGCTTTTCTTCGTCTGATCCATGACAACGAGACAAGATAGTTTGCTGCAAAATATTGCCGGCGCATGCTCATGCGGTCGCGATGGAGTCCCCCAATGGAACTTTTTTTTCAGCAGGTGTTCAACGGCATTATGCTGGGCAGCACATACGCCATTGTTGCTCTGGGGCTCACGTTGGTTTACGGCATCTTGCACATCCCGAACTTCGCCCACGGGCATATGTACATGCTGGGGGCTTATGTCTGTTTCTTTTTAATCTCCGTTTTCGGATTGGCCTATTGGCCGGCGGTGGCGCTTGCCGCTCTGATTCTGGGGCTGGCCGGCGTTGTGCTGGAGTTCCTGGTTTTCAAGCCCCTGCGCAACGACACGGGCTTCAATCCGTTTATCGCCGCGCTGGGCGCTCTCATCATTTTGGAAAATGCGGTCGTGGTCCTGTGGGGGCCGGAAGGCAAGCGCATCCAGAATCCTTATCCGGACATTTTCGATGTTTTCGGCATTACCATGTCGCATCAGCGCCTGCTGGTCATCGGCATTGTTTTTGCGCTGATTATCCTGCTTCAGCTTTTCATCAAGAAAACGACGCTGGGCAGCACCATTGAAGCGGTGGCCCAGAATAAGGAAGGAGCGGCGCTGGTCGGCATCAACGTCAACCGGGTGTCCGCGATGACCTTTGCCATTGCCTCCGCCCTGGCCGCCGTGGCCGCCTGTCTGGTCGCTCCCATCTTCATGATTTCGCCCAACATGGGGGTGCTGGTCGGAATGAAGGCGTTCGTCATCGTTATTCTGGGTGGCTTGGGCAGCATTCCGGGGGCGATTGTCGGCGGCCTGATTCTGGGGCTGATCGAAGCCATCGGCGGTGGGTATTTATCCGCCGCGTATAAAGACGTCTTCGGCTTCGGCGCGCTGGTGCTGATTCTGGCCATCAGGCCCACCGGATTGTTCGGGAAGGAGATCAAAGGCCGATGATGTCGTGGCTGAAGGCAAACTGGTTTTATCTGCTGATCCTGGTCATCGCCCTGGTCGTTCCGCTCATTGTTACCAACCGGTATTACGCCCAGATCCTCACCATGAGCCTGCTTTTTGCCATTGCGGCTTTGAGCCTGAATTTGATTCTGGGCTTCACCGGCCAGCCCACGCTGGCGCATGGCGGCTTTTTTGCGCTGGGCGCTTATGGGGTGGCGATTCTGACCTTGACCTGGGGATGGAATTTCTGGCTGGCGCTGCCGGCGGCTTCCCTCGTTGCCGCTTTTATCGGGTTTCTCGTCGGCCTGCCGACGCTTCGGACCAAGGGCTCCTATTTTGCCATTGCCACGCTTTGTCTGGGAGAAATTATTTACCTGGTGGCCGGCAACTGGATGGAAGTGACCGGCGGGCACAACGGCCTGGTCGGCATTCCCGCTCCCAGCCCGATTGCGTTGCCGGGCTTTGGTAAAATTTCTTTTGATTCACAAATTCCCCAGTATTATCTGGTGCTGTTTTTCCTGCTTCTGACTTTGTTTGTCATGTACCGCATCCGGGAATCCCTGCGGGGCAGAACCTTCATGGCCGTGCGCACGAACGAGGATCTGGCCGAGGCGGTGGGCATCAACTCCTTCCGGACCAAGCTTTTGTCTTTTGTGGCCGCTAATTTTTTCGCGGCGCTTGCAGGCGGCATCTATGCCAGCCTCATCGGAAGTATCAGCCCGTCGGTGGCCTCCATCGCGCTGACCTTCAATTTTCTGATGTATGTCATGCTGGGCGGCGTGGCGACGCTGGCCGGGCCGATCATCGGCGCGTTTGCCATTCCGATTTTGCTGGAGTATCTGCAATTCCTTCAGGATTACCAGATGATTTTATTCGGCGTGCTGCTGATCGTCGTCATTATTTACTTCCCGTCCGGGCTGATGGGGCTGTATGGAAAAATTCGCGACAGGGTCAGAAAAAACATGGCGGGGGCGTAACGTGCTTTTGCAAGGCGAAAAACTGGTTAAGAATTTCGGCGGGACCATTGCCGTAAGTGATGTTGATTTTCATGTCCTGGAAGGCGAAATTCTGGCGATCATCGGCCCCAACGGCGCGGGGAAGTCCGTGTTGTTCAGCCTGATCAGCGGCGCGAACAAACCCACATCCGGCAGCATCCGCTTTGGCGGGGAAGAGCTGGCCGGTTTGAGTCCCAGCCGCATTTCGCGCAAAGGCATCGCGCGTACCTTTCAGCTTACGGCCCTGTTTGACCGGCTTCCCGTGGCGCTCAATCTGGCGCTGGGCTTTTACAAATGCACAAAAAGCGGCTTCTGGGGCGGGCTTTTGCACACGCCGCAGTGGAAGCGCGACAAAAAGCAGGTTGAAGAAAAAGTGATCGGCATGCTGGAATTTTTAGGTCTGACGGGCAAGGCATACAGCATCGCCTCCACGCTGTCTCAAGGAGAACAGCGGCTTTTGTCCATTGGCATTGCGCTCATCAGCGAACCCAAGCTGATTTTGTTTGATGAACCCACCGGCGGCCTGGTGCAGGAAGACACGGAGATGATCACCGAGCTGATCCGCAAGATCAACAAAAAAGGGATCACCGTGTGTTTGATCGAACATAAAATGCGCATGATCATGGATTTGGCCGACCGGATTGTCGTGCTGAATTACGGGAAAAAAATCGCGGAAGGAAAGCCTGCGGACGTTGCGGCGGACCCGCAGGTTATCGAAGCGTATCTGGGAAGAAAAAAAGATGCTTAACGTAAAGAATGTCACCACGATGATTGGCGAACACCAGGTGATTCATGACGTATCGCTGCGGATCGCCCCCGGCGATTTCGTCGCGCTTCTGGGCGGAAACGGCGCCGGCAAGACCACGCTTTTTCGGACTATTGTGGGTGTCTTGAAACCGGTAAAAGGAGCGGTGGAATTCAAGGGAGAGGAAATCAGCCGCCTGCCCGCGCATAAAATCGTCGGAAAGGGCCTGGCGCTTTGTCCGGAAGGCCGCCAGCTTTTTCCCCAGCTTTCCGTTTATAAAAATTTGATGCTGGGCGCTTATCACCGCAAGGATAAAAAAGGCATCCAGGAAACGCTGGAGCAGGTTTATGTTCTCTTTCCGCGTCTCAAGGAAAGGGAGCGGCAAATGGCCGGGACATTCAGTGGCGGCGAACAGCAGATGCTGGCCATCGGCCGGGCCATCATGTCCAAGCCGGAAATGCTGCTTCTGGATGAACCCTCGATGGGGCTGGCCCCGCTGATCGTGGAAGGCATTGCCGAAGCGATTACCGCGCTCAACAAAATGGGCATCACAATTTTCCTGTCCGAGCAAAACGCGCAAATCGCGCTTATGATCACCCGCCACGGCTATGTTCTGGAAAACGGCCGCCTGGTGCTGGAAGGCCCCAGCCGCGACCTGATCACCAACGATAAAGTCAAGAAAGCTTATCTGGGAACATAGACGCAATCGCCTTTCACCGGTCTTGCCGGAAATACCGTTCATATTGCGTCGGCAAAAGCCCCGTATGTTTTTTGAAAATCTCCCGGAAATGGCCGCTGTTTTCGTAGCCTGAGCGGTAGCTGATATCATCGAAGGTGGCCTTTTCCATCTCGATCATTTTCTTGGCCGCTTCCACGCGTGTTTTTTGCAGATAAAATAAAGGCGTGTCGCCCGTCGCCTTTTTAAAGCGCCGTTCAAACGAACGCCTGCTCATTGCGTGGGCGCGCGCGACGTCGTTCATGTCCACCGGTTCGGCAAAATGCGCTTCCAGCCAAGACTGCGCCGCCAGCACCGCCTCGTCTGCGTGCTTCTTTTGAAACTGCAAAACACTGTAAGGCGCCTGCGACTGACGGCCCATGTCATGCATCAGCGCCTTGGAGCACTGAATCGCCACCTCGTGGCCGCAGTATTTTTCAACAAGATAAATGGAGAGATCAATGCCCGCGGAAAGCGCGCCTGCGCAATACAGTGTTCCTTCGTCGGTAATGAGCTTTTCCGGATTGAGCAAAACGTTGGGGTATCTTTCGCGGAACAAATCCATAAATCCCCAGTGCGTTGTCGCGGTTTTTCCGTCCAGCAGCCCTGTCGCCGCCAGCAAAAACGCGCCGGTGCAGACGCTCGCGATGCTCGCGCCCAGCCGGTGCTGACGCTGAAGCCAGCGAATCGTTTCGGGATTGAAGTTCGGTTTTCTTTCCCGGTTGGTGATGCTGGAAATGATGATCAGGTCGGTTTTCCTCACCTGGGCAATCGTCCGGTGCGGCTGAATGATCAGATTGTTGAGACATGTTACCGGCCCCTCTTTTTCGGAAACAATTTCCACGTCAAAAAAAGGTGTCATGGGTTGATTGTAAACGATGTTCCAGAGTCTGCCCGCCAGAAAAAAGACGTCCATGGGGCCTAAGACGGTTGTGGCGATCGTCTGGTGCGTTGCCAGAATAGAAACTTTCTTCATCGTGTCCCCGCATAATAAATCGTATTTGCCGCAATCGCGGTGTTCATTGCCGTTTATGCCACTTCCAATTTTCCGTGTCAAATACTAACGTCACGAAAAAAAGGAATGGGGGGTTAGGCTGTTAGGCTGTAGTCTGCTAGCCACCTATTTCCTACAACTATGAGCCACGAGCTAATATCAAGGAGGAACCTATGATCAGCAAAAGCTACATTGACGCTTTCATTCCCGAAGGAAAGAAAGCCGACGCCTGTGTCACCTGCGGGATTTGTCTTCAGAAGTGTCCCGTGATGAAAATGGGAAAAGACGAATCGAAAGAAGAATTTCAGCGCCTTTTAAACGGCGAACCCACCAAGCGCGTGCTGGCCGAATGCACCTTCTGCTACAGTTGCAACAGCTTCTGCCCGCAGGGACTGAGGCCCTACAACCTGATCATGGAGCGCATCACCGGACAAAACCGCGCGTCCGGAAAAGGGCTGCCCCCGACGCTTGATTACATGATGACCGGCAAAAACCCGTCCGGCTATTTTTTCGATATTTACAAATCGCTTCCGGCGGAGGATCAGGCCGTTTTGGAAAAATGGTCTCAGGTTCCGGGCAAATCCAAAGATGTTTTATTTATCGGCTGCGTCGGGCGAACCTTTCCGCGGCGGCTGGAGCATTCCAAAGCGCTGGCAAGCCTTCCCAAATTCGGGCCAAAGGAAGCCTGCTGTGGTGAGATTCCGCACCGCTTCGGCGACTACGCCTACTTCAGCGATCTGGTCGAACGGACGCACAAGACCCTCGAACAGCTTCAAACCGACCGGTTGGTCTGTTACTGCGGGTCGTGCAGCAATTATCTGGGCAACATCTGGCCCAAGGATCACGGCGTGAAACTGCCATTTGAGGTGATTTCGCTCTACGAATGGCTCTGGGAAAAACTCCAGGCGGGTGAGATGACCATGGAGCGCAAATTTTCCAAGGACATTGCCATTTCCGATTCCTGTTACACAAGCGAGCTGGGCGACAAATTTTACAGCGCGGTGCGCGGCTTGCATGAAGCGGCGGGCATGAAAACCGTGGAGCTGGCCAATAACCGGGAAAACTCCCTCTGCTGCGGATTTGCAGCGGGCATCCGCAACAATTACGACCAATCCCAGGTTGCTCTGGAGGCCAAAAAGAAGATTGAGCAGATCACGGCCACGGGCATGAAAGAAGTCAGCGTCAACTGTCCCGGCTGCTGGGCGGGCATCGGCGGAGCGGCCAAAACCGGCAAGGTTGATCTTTCGGTCAAATTTGCCATCAGTGAAATTCTCTGGGCGTTTGGCGACGATGCGCCCGGCGCAAAGAAATAGACGCCCGTCGGGCGCGCTTGACACCTTCTTATTGAAAGGAGTGAACTGATGAAAAGTTATCCGGAACCCGCGCGGGACATTGATATTTACGACGAGGCGGACGTGATTGTTGTCGGCGGCGGCCCCGCCGGATCGAGCGCCGCTCTGGCCTCGGGCCGGACGGGCGCAAAGACCGTCCTCATCGAACGTTTCGGCTGCCTGGGCGGTGTGCAGACGCTGGGCGTCGCCCCGCTTTTTATGTTTCCCGATCCGGCAATTCACGGCGGAATCATGCAGGAGCTGATTTCGCGCATGGAAGACGCAGGCGCGATGCGCAGGGAATCCGAACTGCCAAAGGTCGATGAAACAAGCCTGATTCAGAAAATGATTTTGGATTTCAAAATCCGCTCAAAGCTGCCCCGGCGCATGTATGCGTCCGCCGGGTTTTGGGGGCAGTGGGGCCGCGCCTTCGACGGCGAGTACTACAAATTTCTGCTCGACACGATGATGCAGGAAGCGGGTGTGCGGCTTATGTATCATACGTTTGCCGCCTCCGTCATCCGCGAGGGAAATACGCTTCTGGGCATCATCATCGAAAGCCCGGAAGGCCGCAAGGTCGTGACGGGCAAGGTCATCATCGACGCCACGGGCATGGGCGACATTGCGCGCAAGTCCGGCGCGGCGGTGATGGGCCCGGAGGGATTTCCCGTCGGGCCGCGCAAGGGCCGTCACACCGGCATGATGATCGGCTATTATATTGGCGGCGTGAACCACGAAACATTCGACGCATTTCGCAAAAATAATCCTCAGGACTGGGGCCAGTTGTTTCAGGGCGTAGCGCTCGTCAAACAGGGCATTGCCGAAGGCTACCCTGTTCGCGATCAGGGCATCGTTCTTTATAATCTGCCGCACGGCCGTACCTGGATTCAGCACGCGGCCTACGCGCTATCCGGCGGACGAGGCTGGCATATGGCCGAGCAGACCCGCGGGGAAATCGCAATCCGCAAACAGATGTTCGGCCTCCAGAAGCTCCTCAAGGATAAAGTTCCCGGCTTTGAAGAGTCCTTCATTTTAAAATCCGCCATGCTGCCGCTCAACGGCGACCCGGACCGGATGATCGGCGAATATGTGATGACCCTGGGTGACATGAGAGAAGGCCGCGTCTTCGACGATGCGGTCGCCATCGCCAACATGCCGCCGGATACGTATGAAACGCTCGGACGGATGGACTTTGATATTCTGCCTTACGACATTCCCTACCGCTGCCTGATTTCCCGCGACATCGACAACCTGATGGCGGCCGGCACCACCGCCTCGTCGGGCGGCGTGGCGGTCAACGCCATGCGGTTTTCCGCGCCGAGCCTCGCCCAGGGGCAGGCGGCGGGCACGGCGGCGGCGCTGGCGGTCCAAAAAGGCGTTTCCCCGAAAACGCTCGACGTTGCGCTGGTTCAGGCGAGCCTGCGCGCTCAGGGTGCTTTCGTATCCGTCAAAGAGCGACCGGAGGACGCGCTGGAGCCTTACCGTGCCGTGCGCGATCTGTCGCAGCTTAAAGGAAAACACGATCTGTACGACGAAATGGGCCGGCATTAGGATCAATCCAGGCGCCGGGAGACTCCTGATCGCTAAACACGGAGGTTGAAGGGCATGATCGGAAAACGATGGATTGCGGCAATCGTTTTAATCATCGTTGTGCTTTCGGCCGGTGCGGTTTTCGCCGCCGTTGATATGGGCGGTACGCTGGCTCTGGATGTGTACTATTACAGGCAGGACAAAGCCGGTTTCGGCCGCGGAAGAATGCCGAACATGGGAACGCCGGGAACGGGCGGTTACGCGGGCATCAATGACGCCAATCCGACGCTGGAGGACGACAGAAGTCTGCTTTTTGTGGATTTCAACAAATCCAGTGTTTTCTGGATGCGCTGGGCCAGCGAAAATGGCATCGGCCTTTATGTGAGCCCCTATCTGAAAGGAGACGAGACGCAATCGCACGGCACGGGGGCCCTCAATGTCGGCATCGCCGTGGCGTATGGCTGGTGGGACATCACGCGGGATTTGAAATTAACCGCCGGCAAGGGTGCGCAGGATGTGTTTTCGCCTTATGAGCCCACCACGTCGATGGGCTACGACGGGGTGAGCAAATGCATCGGGGTGGGGTATGGAAACGTCAGCTCCAGATATCAAAATGGCCTGGCGCTGGCCTACAAGCTGAGCGACACCCTTAAAATCAATCTGGCGCTGCTTGAATCGCGCCTGACGGATCCCAACAATACCAGCTACACGTCCATGAATCCGGGCCTGAAACCCAACGCTCCGGGCGCCTATGTGGACAACACAACGCTTCTTCCCAAAATCGAAGCCTCAGGCGAGCTGACATTCGGCAAAATGACCCTCATTCCCAACGCCATGTGGCTTCGGCAAACCTTCGACAATATTGCCGAAGGCGCGGACGATACGATTGTTGCCTGGGGACTGGGCCTTTCCGCGCGGGTGATTTTCGGCAAGCTGACGATCAAGGGCGAATTGCAAAAAGGCCAAAACTGGTATAATGCCAGCAAGACCGCCGTGGCCACGCCCTATCCGTTCAAGTCCGAATACATCGGGCCGCTGGCCTTTGCCATGTCCGCAAAAGCGGATGCCCGGGGCAAGCTTTATGATTCCGACAATCTGTCTTTCTGGGGGCAGGCCACTTACCGGATCGGGCGTTTTCTGCCCACGGTGATATACGGTCAAATGCTGATCAAACGTGACATTCCCGGCCAGGAGGCGGATATTCGGACGCAAATGTACGGCGTGAATTGTCCGATTATTTTAAACAGGCACTTCTATCTGATCCCGGAAGTGATGATTTATGACTCGGGCGGAAGCAACCGGTTTGTCAGCGCGTATGCGCCGGCATCCAGCCAGTATTATGATTGCGGACGGGAACTGCTGGCGGGCATGCAGTTTCGGTTTGTCTTTTAAAAAAAAGGACGGAGGAATAATGTTTCAGTCGGATACCTGCAAACGCTGCGGCGCGTGCCTGATCGCCTGCCCATTTCTTACGATGTCCAAGGAGGAAGCCAGGCTGGAAATGGCCCGGATGATTGAAACGCGATCCTCCGAAGTGATTCTGGCGTCTTGCGCCGGCTGCTCGTATTGCGACGCGATTTGCCCGACCCAATCCAATCCCTCGGAACTGCGCAAGGAAATTCTGCGCGCGCACAACGTCAAAGCCGGCGTCAGCGGTTTGCGCATCATGTCCGATGAAGTGCCCTTCAGCATCATGTCCGCCGGACTCGAGACGGACAAAGAAGCAAAACTTGCGCGCCTGGCCGATTTGACGAATCCCCCCGACGCCGAGGAAGTTTTATACCTGGGCTGCAGCCTGTCTTACATTTACACGGATCTTGCGCAAAGCTCGATTTTTGCCGGCCGCCCCGCGATCGGCGGCATGAAATACTGCTGCGGCGCCTACGCGCTTCATCTTTTCGGGAAAAAAGAGGCGCAAATCAAAGGCCTTGCGCTTCTGGCCCAACTGAAAAAAACCGGCATTAAAAAACTGATTACCTTCTGCCCCGAATGCGACTACATGCTGGGGCATGTTTATCCGTCTCTGATTGAAGGATTCAATATCACCACCTGCAGCATTCTGGACGACCTTCTTTTGCGCCACGAAAAAGGGCAATTGGAATTCCGGCATCCCCTCTTGCAAAAAGTGGCGTTTGCCGATTCATGCGCCTGGCGCAAAATGGCGCCGGACGTGTATGAATCTCCCCGCCGTCTGCTGCGCGCGATGGGTGCGGAAGTCGTGGAGATGAAACACAACCGCCAAAGATCGATCTGCTGCGCGACGCCTCTTCTGGGCAGAAATTCGCCGCTTGCGGCCAAAGTGGCTGAAAAAAGGGTTTTGGAAGCCAAGGCGGCCGGCGCGCAGATTCTGGCGGTTAGCTGCACCGGCTGCTTTAATCTTTCGGAATACGCTTCAAGGCATGGCCTGGCAGTCTATCACCTGACGGAACTGGTTCAAATGGCCGCAGGAGAGACGCCGCCGCACCGTATTGACGAAACCAAGTCGCAACTGGTGTCCAGTGTTATAAAAAGGATGAGCAGTACCCCTCATATCTTTCAGCAAAAATACATCCTCAAAGACGGGTGTGTCCAATCGCTTGCTTTGCTTTTGTGAAAGTGGCTTGCAATAAAAATCATTGGCGATTATAATTCGAGCCGTCGTTAAAGCGTTGTTAAGCGTTTGCGGAATTCGTCTTCTTTTAGTCAAGTTGTATCTTCTTGCGGTTGAAGCTCTTTTTTTAGTCGATTTCAAAAAACCGGATGTTGTTGTCACACCAGGGGTACAGAGAGGTTTACAGGAAAGGAGCGGAACGTATGCGAAAATATGCCGTCTTTGTCATGGCGATTGCAGTGGCGCTGATTTTTTGGGGAGGGCCGTCGGCGCAGGCCCGCGACGTTTCCCCGATCGTCTCCACCGACTGGCTGAAGGCCAATCTCAAAAATCCCAAATTGATCGTGCTGGACGTGCGGCGCATCGAAGAATACCGTGAAGGCCACATTCCGGGATCGGTCAACGCGTTTTACGGCGCCTGGTCCTACATGAAAGACGGCATGTTTGCGTCTTTGCCGGAAAAAGACGATTTAAACGACACCATCGGCTATTTCGGCATCGGATTCGACCATTGGGTTGTGGTGGCAGGCTGCATGGACACGCCCCGGCTCAGTTATCAGAGCGCCCGCGTGGCCTGCACGCTTCAGTATGCCGGAATTCAAAACGTCGCGCTGCTCGACGGCGGCGTCAACAAATGGGTCAAAGAAAAGAAGCCTCTTTCCACCCGGATCGAGCGGCGAAAGTCAAATCGTTTTCAGGGCAAATATTCCGGAGAAAAGTTTGCCGACAAAAACTACATCAAAGAGAATCTGGGCAAACTGATTCTCCTGGACACCCGCGAGCGCGAATTTTTCACCGGCGAAAAGAAAATGGACTGCGTTCCCTTAAGCGGCCACATTCCGGGGGCGTTTAACATGCCTACGTCCTGCGCCTTCAATGAGGACAAAACCTTCAAGAGCAAAGAACAACTGGCGGCCATTGTTGAAGCGGCCGCGGGAAAAGACCGCGGCGCGGCGATTGTCACCTATTGCGACATCGGTCAGTGCTGCCCGATCTGGTCGTATCTGATGACGCAGATTCTGGGGTATACCAACATCAAGCTTTACGCAGGGGCCATGCAGGAATGGACGAAGGACCCGCAGGCGCCCGTGACAACCGACGGCAATTCTGCGGATAAAAAACAATAAAGCGGACAAGGTATTTTTAAGCATGTCTGCCGCTGAATGGAAAACTGCATGATAAGAGGATTTTTATGACGTCTTGCCGAAAATGGTTTCTGGGTATCTTTCTTCTGTTTGTGCTTCAAACGCTTTGCGCATCCGCGCTTTTTGCCGCATCCGAAGGCAGTTGCGTGAAGTGCCACGCCAATGAAGCGATCATCAAATCGCTTCACAAGCCGCGGCCTCTGCCGCCCGCCGGAAGCGGCGAGGGGTGAGCAGGCGCTCCCCCGCCGGTCCGGCAGGAAGATATGTATAAGGGATATGTGGTGAGTAAGGAAGCGCTGAAAACGGACGTGCACTTTCTTATGTCTTGTTCCCAGTGTCACCGGGGCAACGACCGGGTCATGAAAAAAGATGAGGCGCACCAAGGGCTGGTCAACCGGCCTTCGGATGATCTGGCTGCCTGCGGGTTGTGCCACAAAGAGATGGCCGGGACGTTTGCCAAGTCTCTTCATTATACGTCCGCCGGGCAGCGGCACGGCGTCATGGCGCGTTTTTCCAAAGAGGAGTTGAAAATCTTCGATGCCAAAGTGTTTGAGAAGTCCTGCCGGAGTTGTCATGCTTCCTGCGGGGACTGCCACGTCAAGTCACCGCCGGTGAGCGGCATTACCACCGGCCTTCTGGCCGGGCACAAATTTATCAGAAAAGATGAAGGGAAAACCTGCTCTTCCTGCCACGGAGGACGCGTTTATCCCGAGTTCACGGGCGATTACGGCGGCGCGCCGGACGTTCATTATCAGAAAGGCATGCTGTGTATGGAATGCCACAAAAAAGAGGAATTTCACGGCGACGGCAAAGCGTATGCGTCGAAAAATTTTGTCAAGCAGCGGCCGGCCTGTGTTCATTGCCACAAACCCGGCAGCGAGAAGGGAGCTAAAGCGAAAATATCGCATCAGACGCACACCGGCAAAGTCAGTTGTTACGGCTGCCATGCCGGCGCCGAATATCGCAACTGTCAAACCTGCCACGGCGGACATTCAGAGTCGTTTTCCGGGATGATTCTGGGTAGGAGCCCCAGGGATAAAAAGACGCTGACCACGCTGCGACTGATTCCCACGGTTCGCGACACATTCGCCAAAGACGGCATTAAAATGGCAAATTTCGACAAGCTGCCCAACTACTGGGACACCCCGGCGCACAACATCCGCAAGCGCACGGACCGCACGCGCTCCTGCAATGTGTGTCATGAGGAAAGAAAGAATTTTCTAACCAGGGAAGGTTTGATAAAAGACGGTTCCAAGGCGAATGAGGCTTTGATTATCGTGCCCAAACCCATTAAAAAATAGGAGGAGTTCGAGATGAGAAAAAGAAACGTATGGAAAGCGCTGTGGGTGTTCCTGTTCCTTTTGATACCAGCTGCGGTTCTTGCGCAGGGGATGACGCCGATTCTTTCGACGGACGAGCTGGCGAAGTCTCTGAAGGACCCGGGGGTGATTCTGGTCGATATCCGGAAAATGGAGAATTATAAAGCCGGCCATATTCCGGGGGCACTGGGGATTTTCTACAACAACTGGGCGCCGGGCAAAGGCGGTTTGAAAAACGAGATGCCGGAAGACGAAGACCTGACGGATCTGCTGTCGGTAAACGGCATTGGGCCGGATTCTTCCGTGGTCGTTTACGGGACGACGGGAACGGGGCCCGACCGGGTGGATGTCACGCGCGTAGCCTGGGCGCTCAAATACGCGGGCGTTAAAAAAGTTTCCGTGCTTTCCGGCGGATTCGAAAAGTGGGCGGTGCGGGAAAAGCGTGACGTTTCGACGCAGCCTGTTAAGCCCAAATCCAAGGATTATGCCGGGAAAGTCAATAAAGGACTTCTCGTGAAGAAGGATTATTTAAAGGCGCAGATCGGAAAAGCCATGATTGTGGATGTTCGCGAACCGGCTTTCTTCAAAGGAGAGCAAAAGCTGCCTTTCGTGGAGAAGATGGGGCGCGTCAAAGGAGCGGTCAATCTGCCCACGGCGCAGATCTTCGACAAATATCCTCCGGGAGACCATCTGGAGGCCTGCTGCTGGACCTATAAAGATACATCCGTCCTGAAAAATCTGGCCTCCGGCGTCGTCGGCGGCGATCTCGACCATGAAATCATCGTTTATTGCGATACGGGCAAGGTGGCCAGCGTCTGGTGGTTTATTCTAAGCGAAGTGCTCGGGTATAAAAACGTCAAAATTTATGACGGTTCCATGGAAGAGTGGATGAAGGATGCGCAGGCTCCGACCGAGCCTTAGCTGAGATGATCGCCGGGAACTTTTCGGTTCACTTGAACCATTCCGGCCATCTGGTCAAGAAAACCTGTTGATAGACGGTGTTTACAAATGGCGTCTCCTTTGCGGCGAAGACGCCATTTTTTGTGCCCTGGCGGGGCAGCCCCCTTTGGCATGGCAATACGGTTTTCGTTACCGGATTTTTAACCGCTTGACATGATATGAGCATATGCTTATATTGAACCGCAAAAAAGCAGAGGAATGTGCATGCCCCGTCCCAAATGCGAACGGCAAATATTTGGAATACCTGATAAAAATTACTTCAAGCCGAGGGGGATCCCTTCTATGGACCTTGAAGAAGTTGTTTTGAATCTGGACGAATTTGAAGCGATCCGCCTGGCGGACCATGAACAGCTTTATCAGGAGGAAGCGGCGTCACAAATGAACATTTCCCGCCAGACGTTCGGACGAATCATCGAAAGCGCGCATAAAAAAATAGCTGACGTGCTTGTTTCCGGCAAGGCGCTGAAAATCGAGGGCGGCGAAGTGAATCTGAAAGAAAACGGTTCCTGCGGGGGCTCATCCGCCCGCAAGACCGGAAAAGATACTCAATCATAAAGGAGAGCACCATGAAAATCGCGTTACCATCCTATCAGAATCAGGTCGATGAACATTTCGGGCACTGTGAATATTTTACGGTATTCACCATCGACGAGCAGAACAAAATTCTGGCAAAAGAAATCATCACACCGCCGCCGGGCTGCGGCTGCAAGTCCAACATTGCGCAGGCACTGGGTCAAATGGGCGTAAAAGTCATGCTGGCGGGCAACATGGGTCAGGGCGCCGTCAATATTCTGGGCCAAAACGGCATTCAGGTGTTGCGCGGCTGCTCGGGCGACGTGCAGGCCGTGACGGAAAAGTGGCTCGCGGGGAATCTAGAAGATTCGGGGATTGCCTGTGCCTCCCATGAGCATGGATGCCACGAACATTAAAAAAGGTTGAGACGATGATGGCCGAAAAATTCTCCCCGTCCGGATTGCTGAGTCATCCCGACGGGCAAAACATCATCCTGAATTCCATCGCGGACGGCGTGTTCACGGTGGACCGGGACTGGCGGATTACGTCGTTTAACCGCGCGGCGGAAAAAATTACGGGCGTTTTGCGTCAGGAGGCGATAGGGCAGCTTTGCAAAGATGTCCTGAAGGCCGATACATGTGAACGAAACTGCTGTCTGCGCGCCACGATGAAAAGCGGCAAAACGATTGTCAATAAAAAAGTTTATATCATCGACGCCGGGGGGCGCAAGATTCCCATCAGCATCTCGACGGCAATTCTGCGCGATAAAAAGGGCCGTCTTCTGGGTGCGGTGGAAACGTTTCGCGATATCAGCGTCGAAGAAGATTTGCGCAAAGCCATTTCGTCAAAATATTTCTTCGAGGACATCATTTCTAAAAACCACCGGATGCTCGGGCTTTTTGATATTCTTCCCGACATTGCCGAAAGCGCGAGCACCGTGCTGATCGAAGGAGAAAGCGGTACGGGCAAGGAATTGGTCGCCCGCGCCATTCACAACCTGAGCGCCAGAAAACGCCAGCCCTTTGTCGCCGTCAACTGCGGCGCGCTGCCGGACACGCTTCTGGAGTCCGAGCTTTTCGGGTACAAGGCCGGCGCGTTTACCGATGCGAAAAAAGACAAGCCCGGCCGTTTTCAACTGGCCGAAAGCGGCACGCTGTTTCTGGACGAAATCGGCGACATCACGCCCGCCATGCAGGTGAAGCTTTTGCGGGTTGTGCAGGAAAAAACCTACGAGCCGCTGGGCGCCACAAAAAGCATGGAACATAACGTTCGTCTGATTGTTGCGACCAATAAAAATCTGGAAGACCTGGTTCGCCGGGGACTTTTCCGCGAAGATCTTTTCTATCGCATCAACGTGTTCAAGATCAGTCTGCCGCCGCTCCGGGAGCGCATGGAGGATGTTCCCCTGCTGGCGGAGCATTTCATTATGCGCCAAAACGCCATACAGAAAAAAGCCGTTACCGGATTGAGCGACGAGGCAATGGCGATGCTGATGGCTTATTCCTATCCCGGCAATATCCGCGAGCTGGCCAATATGATCGAACGGGCCTTTATTTTGTGCAAAGGGGGCCTTATCGAAAAGAAACATCTACCGGATACCGTGATGGCAAGATCCGAAAAACAAACGTCCCCAACGTCGCTCAAAGACGCCGCCGGATCCTATCTTTTATCCGTCCTCGAGCAAAACGACTGGAACCGGCCCAAAACCGCCAAGCAGCTGGGCATGCACAAGAGCACCCTCTACCGCAAGATCAAATCACTCGGACTTTCCTGAATTTTCAGTGAAGGCGCACCGGTTTGTCCGCTACTCCTTTACAAACAGCTTCAGGGCATCGAGCAACGGTCTGTCTTCGGTTTCCATGACGTCGATAATCTGTTGATTCATCCTTCTTTTGAGTTCGCCAAAGATATTTCTTCCCTTGTCAAACGTATCGGCAAAGCGCAGCGCTTCTTCCATAAGCTCCTGGCTGTTCTTGCACGCTTTTTCAATCACGCCGTGCTGTAAAAGTTCGGATGCGGTGACCTGCCTGCCGGTCAGCGCCATGTTGTTAAACAGCGGGTGCGGGATGGCGCGGCGAAGCCACAGCAGCATGGACGGAAGAAACGGTATGTTGATATCAACCTCCGGGAAACCGAAGTAGCCTCTGTCTTCACGCATAAAACGAAAATCACAGGCGCAACATATAATGGATCCGTTGCCAAAAGCATGGCCATTGATGGCGGCGATCACCGGAATCGGCATCAGGAGAATTTTCTTAAAGACCTCCTGCATCTGGAAAAGAAAATTTTTCGCCGATGCCGTATCGTTTTCGCGCAACCGTCCGTTCAGCCAATCCACATGCACTCCCATGGAAAAGAACTTAGCGTCACTGGACGTAAGAATCAGCGATTTCAAGGACGGATCCGCCAGAACCTCGTCAAAGATCTTCAGCATGTCCTCGGCAAAGTTAATATCCATTTTGTTTTGGTTATTGGTCATTTTCACGAGCGCCGTCTTGCCGGTTTTTTCCCATTCAATTAAGGCCATTGGTCTCTCCTGTATTATTTTCTCTTGTCGCTGCGGCGGTATAAGATAGAAATTAATTTTTGTCAAAGATTCCAATAAACGCATTGGGGGACAGGTGGATGCTGTTTACTTGTCAATTAATCATCCATGAACAATAGTGGCTTCATATAAAAGTCGCATTTTCGCTACCCGGTCGCGACAAAAGGTGCGGTATTGCGACTTTCTTTTATCTAAGAGACGTCCTTGCTTTTCGTAAGTTATCATGATTACTGATTTAATTAAATATTGACCCGTTTGGCACTTTACTTGCTCATTTACATGAGTATGAAGGAAAATGACAAGACCTCCTTAAACCGAAAAGGGACGGGAAAAATGAAAATAGCTCTGTCGGTATGGCAAGATCGCATCTCCACGGTTTTTGATGCGGCGGATCAACTGCTGGTTTTGGAAACAAGCAACGGCTCCGAATCCCGGCGGTCGACTGCGCGACTGACTTCGGAAGACGGACCGGCGCGGGCGACGCAGCTTCGGGAAATGGGTGTTGATGCGCTGATTTGCGGCGCGATTTCCCGCCCGCAGGAAGCATCGATTGCGGCGGCGGGTATTACCGTTCATCCGTTTGTGCGCGGCGCCGTGCAGGATGTCGTAAATGCCTATGAGAAGGGGCTGCTGCATACGGCGGCGTTTGCGCTGCCCGGATGTCAGGGGCGCGGCATGTGCGCGGGACGCAGCAAGGGCCGTAGTCGCGGCGCCGGATGTCTCAGGAGGCAGCCGCAATAGGATGGAAGAATAAAATGTTGAAACTTGCGAATGTCATAAAAAAAACTCGTTTACTTGTCACCGTTATCCTGGCGTTGGCCGGGATAGGGCTTATGGCCTATTATGATTCCTGCGACACGGCCTGTAGTTATTTGAAAGGCGATGTTCTGGGAATCGATCTGAAATGGGTGGGGATCGCGTTTATGTCCGTCATCATCGTGTTTGCCGTTTTCCGTCAAATACCTTTTGTGCGGGCGCTTTTGGCCGCCGGTCTCGGCGTAGAAGTTCATTTATATGCTTTCCAAATACAAAATGATGTTTATTGCCCTTTCTGTCTGGCCTTTTCCATTTTGGTGATCGCATCGTTTCTCATTAATTACGAATTGCCTTCTGCCTGGCGCGAAAATCGTCGCCGGATGTGGCTTTATTTTCTGGGGGAGGTCAATTTCCCACTGTTTAAAATAAACAAACTGCCGCTGCTTATGGTCAGTGTCCTGGGCTATCTGGTTATTGTGTTTTCCTTTTCCGGTTCGGCAACACCCGCCTACGGACAAGATAAAAACTACGATATTCCATCGCTGGGACAAGGCGCCTGCGAGGTTGCCCGGTTTACGGACTATTTCTGCCCGCCCTGCCGGATGATTGATTCCAAGGCGGAATCGCTGTTCAATGAATTGCCTGCGACCGGGCAGATTAAAATTCGGTTTGTCAATATTCCAGTCAGGAGGACATGCGATGAGAGAAATACCCGATTATGAAAAATATCCGATCAGTGAAGAGGAAATGGGAAAGCGTTATAAAAACTGGACGATGTCCCTGGCCAGACAAATGGCCACGGTGTATCGTGTCGGCAAGGAGATTGGCGGCGATAAATTTGTCGAGCGATTGAAGGAAGTCTATCGGGAACAAGGCAGGAAAGACGCCGCCATGTGGATGAAACTGTCCGGAACCAAACCGGAAGATTTCATGGACTGTTCGGGGCTCCCTCGCTTGCAGGATTTCATCGATGATAGTTTTGCCAACTTCTGGAACGGGTATATCGAAAATACGCCCCAGGCGTTTGAAAAAGAGCTCAATACCTGCCCGCTGACGAAAGCATGGTCAAGTGAGCCTGATTTGTGCGCCGTATTGCTGCGTGAAAATTTCAGAGGTGTTCTGGAGGTTCTGAACCCAAAATTCACATCAGAGGGCTTCACGAAATTACTGACCAGGGGGGATAAGTGTTGCCGCTTCAGGATTGAACTGGGGGATAAATAAATGGAACCAACCCGGGAAGAACGCTTAAATCACCTGGAGCAAAAAGCCGGCGATTACGTAAAAGTTCGCAGGTGAAATGATAATGGACAGATTGAAATAATTCATAAAGGAGAAAAAAACATTGAATCAGCATATTCCCAAAGAGATTTTTTTTACCAAAGGCGTTGGCACGCACAAGGAACAACTTCATTCTTTTGAGCTGGCGTTGCGCGACGCGGGCATTGAAAAGTGCAATCTGGTGCAAGTCTCCAGCATCATGCCGCCGGGCTGCAAGATCATTTCCAAGGCCGAAGGACTCAAGAAACTAAAAGCCGGCGCGATCACGTTTTGCGTGATGAGCCGCTGTTGCTCCAACGAACCCAAACGGTTGATTTCCGCCTCCGTCGGCTGCGCGATTCCCGTGGATAAAAAAGCTTACGGCTACATCAGCGAACATCACGCCT
>CAZGDK010000013.1:0-40806 GCA_964525155.1 uncultured Smithella sp.
GTCGAGGGATTTTAAGTCCCTTGCGTCTACCAGTTCCGCCACCCAGGCCCAATATGGAAATAACGGGATAAACTTTGCGGCTTATATTATTTTTAGTCGGACGTGTCAAGGTTTTGATATGTAAAATTCGGCGCCTGCGGGAATTCCTCTTTGTTTCTTGAAGGGCTGCTTAATTTTGTGGTAAGACTTTTCATCTTCTCTGAAGGACAAAAGCATGCAAATGATTGATCTGATGATTTTGGGCGGCAAAGCCTTGCTGATGGATGAAAACCATACGTGCCTCGCGGACGCCGCCATCGCCGTGGACGGCTCTTCGATCATCGACATCGGGTCGAAAAACGATCTTTCCGCAAGGTATCAGGCGAAGAAGACGCTTTGCGCCGATGGGTCACTGATTATGCCGGGTCTGGTCAACTGCCACACTCACGCGGCCATGACCTGTTTTCGCGGCATTGCCGACGACCTGGAGCTTATGGATTGGCTCAACAATTACATTTTCCCCGCCGAAGCCAGAAACGTGAATCCGCACCTGGCCTACTGGGGCTCGATGCTTGCCTGCGCGGAAATGATCAAATCCGGCACAACCACATTCTGCGACATGTATATCTTTGAAGACGAAACGGCGCGGGCTGCCAAAGAGGCGGGCATGCGCTGCCTGGTCGGGGAGGTTCTCTTTGATTTTCCCTCCCCCAGTTGCCAAACGCCTGCCGAGGGTCTGGCCTATACGCGTCGTCTGGCTGAAAAATGGCAGGGCGATCCTCTGATCAACATTATTGTTGAACCGCATGCTTTGTATACCTGCTCTACCGGACTGTTGCAGGACGCCAAGGCTCTCGCTGACGATTACGGCCTCATGCTGGGCGTTCATCTTCTGGAAAACCGTTCCGAAGCTGATCAGCTCCGGCAAAAACTGGGCAAGGACGCGGTGTCTTTCCTGGCCGACATCGGGTATCTTGATGAAAAGCTGCTGGCCTTTCACTGTGTGAGCTTCACGTCGGACGACATGGCCCTTTTTGCGCGGCATGGCTGCAAAGTTGCGCACAATCCCGCAAGCAACATGAAACTGGCAAGCGGCATCGCGCCCGTCCCGGACATGATCGCCGCGGGCATCACGGTGGGCCTGGGTACGGACGGTTGCGCCAGCAACAATACTCTGGACATGTTGCGTGAAATGAACACGTCGGCCAAGCTGCATAAAGTTGCACGGCTTGATCCGACGGTCATGGACGCTCAGACGCTGGCGCGCATGGCAACCATCAACGGCGCGAAGGCGCTGGGGCTTGACCATCTGACCGGCTCGCTTGAAGTCGGCAAGAAGGCGGACATCATTATTCTCGGCATGAACAAACCGCATTTAACGCCCGTTTATCATGAATACTCTCATCTGGCCTATGCGGCGGGCGGCTCGGATGTCGATCATGTGGTGATCAACGGCCGGATCGTCATGGAAGACCGAAAATTGTTGACGATCCATGAAGCCAATGTCATGAATGAAGTCCGCGCGATCGCGGTTCAAATCAAAAAAAGCATATCTAAATAGGAGAAAATTAAAATGATGACAGCATCCGGATACAAACCGTTTGTTAAAATCGTCCTACCCCTTCTGCTTATGATTCTTTTCGCCTGGCCGCTTCTGTCTTCGGCTGCTATCCGAGACGTCACACTCTTTCCTCAATCGGCCAAAATCAACGAAGTCGTGAAAATTCCGGCGGCCACCGTGGCGGCCCAAAAACATCAGGTGATTATTGTTTTGCCGCCTCAGGCCGATCCGGAATCGCTCAGCATCACGCCGCCTGCCGGCGGTAAAATCAGGGTCGATGACATCTCGATTAAACCGTCACATCGGCCCGACGAAACCAGAATCGCCCAGCTGCGCGCGCAAATCAAAAAGCTTCAGCATGACAAAAAAGAGATGCAGGCCAGGGGGTACGCCCTGGATACGCAAATCATGTTCTGGCAGGCCCAGACCAAGGCAAAAACCAAGACGGTGGCCGAGGCGGACAATTATGCCGCGGCCATCGGCCGAAACATCCGCAAGATTTATTCCGAAAAAAATGCAATCGAAATAGACATGACCAGGGTCGACAAGCAGATCAAAGAGCTCGAAGACAGTCTGAATCAGGCCGCGGGCAAAAAAGAATCTTCCTGGGAAGCGGCAATCATCCTGGCCGGCTCTTTTCAACACGATCTGTATTTGAATTATTCCTACACCGCACGCGGCTGCGGATGGAAACCTTTATACAGACTGGAAGCCGCTCCTTCGTCCAAAAGCGTTCTTTTCTCATGGGACGCTGAAATCTGGCAATCCACGGGCGAAGACTGGAAGGCCGTTGGCATCCACCTGGCCACGATTGAACCGCTGAAGAGCATTAAACCGCCGGAATTGCCCGCGTGGGTCATAAAACCCAAAGAGCCGATCGTTTACAAATCGTCGCGGAAAACAAAATCGGCGGTCGCGGCTTTAAAAACGGCGGAATTTGAAGACGCCGCGCCCGCATCGGAGCCTTCGGAAACCGCAAATACCACATACTCGATATGGTCGCTTGGGAACAAGACGGTCGCGGCGGGAAGCCGCCAGCGCGTGAAAATCAGAGAGGACGTCTGGCCCGCCGAATTTTATTTTGTCGCGAGGCCCAGCCTGTCGCCGCACGCGTTTCTCCAGGCAAAGGTCAAACTGGTCCAATCCGTCGAGATTCCGTCCGGCCCCGCCTTTTTTGTCATTGACGGCGCCATGATTGATAAACGCAGTTTTTCCCTGGCCGGCTCCGAAGCGGATATTTTTTTCGGTCAAAGCCCGTTTGTCACTGTCAGCACGTCAACGCTCGCCGATAAAACCGGCGCAACCAACTTTCTGCAGAACAAGCAGACACGCCGCTGGCACTGGCGCATCGACGCCAAAAACACCGGCCGATCTCCAGTGACCCTGCGCATTGAAGAACCCGTTCCCGCGCCCCGCGACGAAAGGATCAAACTGACTTTCAATCATCAGCCCCCGCCGGCCCAAAAAGAAAATGCCCGATGGATATGGATTTTTGATTTGCAAGGCGAACAGAAAAAAAGCATTGAAACACTGATTGAAATGGAAGCCCCCAAAGACATGGAGCTGGATTACGGCTGGCGGCGTTAGCGCTGAATAATCATCTGCTCGATGATGTGCTTCGTCCGGTCAATGATTTTTTCGTAATAGCGGTTGTTGCGCTGGACGTAATATCGCGTTTCCGCCCGGGGAGATATTTTGCCCGCTCGGGCAAAAAAGGCCTTCATTCTTTCAATGGATGAGAACTGGCGCACAAATAATTCTTCCCAGTTGTTTTGGTAGATAATGCTGATGTTTTCGATGTCATTGCCGCTGGACATTCCGCCGAAACTGACCGTAACCAGTATTTTATTAATGATTTCTTCCGCCAGAAACTTGCTGAAGTGCACCTGGGAAATATTGTATGTCCCGAATACATCCAGGATCATTCGCCCCAGATTCATAATTTCCTGAACGGTGGCGGAGGTCGGATTGGGCTGCATCCTGGTCTGCGACGGATCAAATATCCCGTTCCAGGCCAGATAGGTCAGACAAAATATCATGTCTTCATTGGCAATGACGGGCGAGGCGGAGTTGGATGACGCATAGACCTGCCAGATATTGTTCCGGAAGACAAATGTCATGACGGGCAGTTTGATGGACTCCGAAGATATGTTTAAAATGGGAACCTTGAAATTTTTGACCGACATGGACGAGGCAAGTTTCCGCCCGATAATCATCAGATCCTCGGGCGCGATGTCGCTTTTCATCTCTTTTTCAATTCGAACCACGTCCCGATAAATATCGGCGACATATTCAAAGATCAA
This sequence comes from uncultured Smithella sp., assembly GCA_964525155.1. GTDB lineage: Bacteria > Desulfobacterota > Syntrophia > Syntrophales > Smithellaceae > UBA8904. Next base: position 3,844 of record CAZGDK010000013.1, read on the forward strand.
CCCGCCGAAATCAATGTGGCGGTCAATATCCCATGAGGCAAATTCATTGAGGGCATAAATGTCTTCCCTTTCAATGTGATGCGTTTTGAAAATCATGCCGGCCATTTCATCTTTTTGCGTCTGCCTTTTGGACAGCAGTTTCATTTCATAACGCAGGTAAAAGCACTTCTTGATGAACTCAAAATAATCCTTCCGGGCGTGTATTGAATAATAATCCAGCATCACCTTCATGGTGAACAAACTGGGATCCGGCGGCATGGCGTTGACCGGAGGATACAGAACATAGCGGCGAAATTTGTTGCACAAAAGTTCCTGGTCGGGCGATTCCAGAAACATTTTCAAAAGAAGCATTTTAATGATGGACTTCAAGGGGTGCGTGAGCGACTTGTTGAGCTGCCACAGGGCCGCGCCGTAATATTCCGACGGATGGACGTCCGTAAGATTGCCGAAATCGATAAAATCCAAATCGCCATAATCGTTTTTCTGAACAGCCTTGAGCTCTTTTTCATAGTCCACCGGGGCATCATTATCCCAGGCAACCCACCAGAACGGAATCTTGCCGCATATGAGGATTGTGGTCCGGTAAAACTCTTCTTTCAGAATATTTTTTTGAGTCGAGCCGCTGCTTTCAAAATCGATATTTCCGAACTTGCAGTTTTGAATATCGTGCACATCGGTGAGAAAAAAGTAAACGGGGATTTTGATGTGCTCGTCGAGCCATCCCTTGATCATGTTGAGCTTCTGATTCAAATATTGAAGCGAGATTTCATCAAACTGCCGGATGTCGATGCAGACCCAGATGTCGCAGTCGGAACGGGAGGTCTGGCTGATGGTGCCCGCCGAGCCGATGGTGTATATGCCCTGAATATCCGCGCCGCCGAACAGATAGCGCACCGAAAACCGCTCTTCCTGAATCCCGAATTTCTTCTTGTAATGGTATTCGCGATCGAGAATCTCCCGACTGCTGTCGATATGGGATAATTTGAAGGGCCTTTTCAATTCTTCCACATATCCCGGCACGGCTTCATGGTTGACGCTGAGCATCCAGGGCAATAAGTAGAGAATGACCTCGGCGTCTTTGGGAGTATTGGAAACAAAGAGCTGTTTGCGCCATTCATTGTAGACCTGATAGCTTCTTTTATTTTTTTGAAGGGTGACGGAAAGCAAGGTTTATATCCTCATCTGTATTGTGGGAAATATTATAGAAGAATCTCTCTGAAGTCAATCAGCCATTGCTTTTTCATCGTCACCCCGGTCTTGTGATTTTCAGGTTATAAAGGCCGGGGACCATCTTCATAATTCTGGATTCCCGCCTGCGTAAAATGAACCACGTTAATACGATATGAGACCTCCATGCCGCCTCGGACGATTTCCGAGACGATTTCAGAGATTGACAGCCGCCTTCGGCTTATGAAATAAGCAGTCCATCCACGATACGGAGAGAGAATTTGTCCCAGACATCAAAAAAATCAGCCAGCCACATCACCCGTCCGAACATAAAATTTCCAACACTTCGCTTCGATCCGGCCCTGCCCATTTGCGCATCCAGGCAGGCCATCGTGGACCAGATCCGAAGCAAACAGGTTGTGATTATCACGGGGGAAACCGGGTCGGGCAAAACCACGCAGATTCCCAAGATGTGCCTTGCGGCGGGCCGGGGGCAAAAAGGCATGATCGCTCTGACGCAGCCCCGGCGTATTGCCGCCGTAAGCATTGCCTCACGCATCGCCTCGGAACTTGGGGAGCCCTGCGGACAATCCGTCGGCTACAAAATACGTTTTGAAGAAAAAACATCGCCGGACACCCTGATTAAAGTTTTGACCGACGGCATGCTGCTTTCCGAGACCGCGGCGGACCGCCATTTGCGGGCCTATGACACCATCATCGTGGATGAAGCCCATGAACGCAGCCTTAATATTGACTTCATTCTGGGTTATCTGCGCACCCTTCTGACCAGAAGAAAAGACCTCAAGGTGATCATCACATCGGCCACCATCGATACGGCCAAATTTTCCCAGGCGTTCGAAAATGCGCCGGTCATTGAAGTTTCCGGACGCATGTTTCCGGTGGACGTGCGTTATCAGCCGATAGACCCGGTCAAAGAAGAAAAGGGAGACCTGACCTATGTTGACGCGGCCGTGGCCTGCGTGGAACAGCTGCAAAATGAACGACGCTTTGAAGACATCCTGATTTTTCTGCCCACGGAGCAGGACATTCGTGAGGCCTGCGAACGTTTGTCCAAACGATGCTCCGGGCTGATCCTACCCCTCTTTGCGCGCTTGTCCACCGGCGCGCAGAAGCTTGTCTTTGGCGCTGCGGCCAAACAGAAAATAATCGTTTCAACCAATATTGCAGAGACGTCGCTGACGATTCCGGGCATCAAATATGTCATTGACGCGGGACTGTCTCGTATTCTGGAATACAATCCCCGCAGCCAGACCACGGGACTGCCGGTCAAGGCGGTTTCCAAAAGCAGCGCGGATCAGCGCAAAGGACGCTGCGGTCGCGTTCAGAACGGTATTTGCATCCGGCTTTATTCGCCTGAAGATTACGCCGAACGCCCCCAGTACACAACGCCTGAAATCCTGCGCTCCAATCTGTCCGGCGTCATTTTGCGGATGCTGGCCTTAAACCTCGGGTCGCCGTCTTCGTTCCCTTTTATTGACCGTCCGCAGCCGAAAAACATCCGCGACGGCATTGAAATTCTGCGCGACCTGGGCGCGCTTGCGCGCGATGAAAACGATCCGGAAGGAGAGCGCTATGAGCTGACGCCGATTGGCAGGACCATGTCCGGTTTTCCGCTTGATCCCCGCATTTCACGCATGATTATCGAAGCGCAAAAAGAAGGCTGCTTAAGCGCAATGGCCGTCATCGCCTCGGCGCTGAGCATTCAGGACCCGCGGGAACGCCCCTACGATAAAATGGATCAGGCAACGGCCGCTCACGCTCAATTCCAGCATCCGGAATCCGACTTTCTGGGCTACCTTCTGCTGTGGAACCGCTATTGTGAATCCATCGAAAACATGCCATCGCAAAACAAGCTCAGAACGTTTTGCCGCGATCATTTCCTGTCTTACCGGCGCATGATGGAATGGCGCGATATTTATTCCCAGATTCTGGAAATCGTATCAGGAACCCCCGCGCCCCGCCGCCGGAAATCCGCCAGAATCGAAATTGACCAGAATACGTCCGATAAAATTCACCGTTGCCTTCTTTGCGGTTACCTTTCGAACATCGCGCAGAAAAAAGAAAAAAACTTTTACACGGCCGCCAAAAGCCGCGAGGTCATGCTCTACCCGGGCTCGGGCCTTTTTAATCGGGGGGGACCATGGATTGTGGCCTCCGAAATCGCACTGACCTCAAGGCTTTTTGCCAGAAACGCCGCAAACATCAAAAGCGAGTGGCTCGAAGAGCTGGGACGGGAACACTGCCGCCATATATACTGGGGGGCGCACTGGGAAAAAAGCCGCGGCCAGGTTGTCGTCTTTGAAAAAGTGATTCTGTTTGGATTGACGATCGTCGAACAAAGAAGCGTGGCCTATGACCGCATCAATCCCGAGGAAGCCAAAAAAGTGTTTATCCGGGAAGCCCTGGTCCGGGGCGAACTCGGGCGCAGGCCGCCTTTTCTGGAGCACAATCTGGCGCTGTGGGAATCATGCCGGCACATGGAAGACAAGCTTCGCACGCGAGGCATCGCCGCCGATGAGGAAACCATTGCTTTGCTTTACGAAAAAAGATTGCCCGCGCTTTCCGACGTCCGATCGCTTATGAAGTTCATCAAGGACCGCGGCGACGACGAATTTCTGCGTTTTCAGGAAGAGGATCTGATGGCCAGAGAACCTGATCCCGCGGACCTGTCGCATTACCCCGATCAAATCAAAGTGGGCAATGCCGTCCTTTCCTGCCAGTACCGTTTTGAGCCGGGCCGGGCCGAGGACGGCGTCACGGTGAAGGTTCCTCTCGGCCTGGTTTCCAAAGCCGCCTCGGAAAATATTGAACGGCACCTGCCCACGCTTTTGCAGGAAAAAGTTCTGCATCTTTTGAAATCGCTCCCCAAGCAGGTCCGTCAGAGATTGCCGCATCTTACGCATGTCGCCGGCGTCTTTTGCGAACACCATGCCGAGATGAAAACAGCCGTTCCGGCGGCTTTGAGCCGGTTTTTGCAAAATGAATATCAATTGACCGTGCCGGCCGACGCCTGGGCGCTCGACAAGCTGCCGGCCTATCTGAATGTGCGCTACAGCGTCATTGACGATCAGGGCGCGGAAGTCAAAAACAGCCGCAATATTCTTGAGCTTCAAAAGGAGTTGTCTGATACGATTCAGGCAACGTCTCTCGACGCTTATCGCAGACAGTGGGAAAAGGATCATCTTACACACTGGACGTTCGGCTCGCTTCCCGACCACATTGAACTTCAGGGGACGCACGGCGTCATGGGGTTTGCCTATCCGGCTCTGCAGGCCGCCTGCGGCTTCGTCAACCTTCGTTTATTTTCCAGTGAACCCGAGGCGCGGGAAAGTCATGTAAACGGCGTGGTCGAACTTTATCGTCTGCATTTCGCCGAAAAGCTCAAGGTGCTCAAAAAGAATATCGCGTTCAACGCTCAAATGAAACCGCTTGCGGCGATGATCGGGAACATCAGGCACCTTGAGCTCTCCATCATCAACCGTGTCGAGCGGGATTTGTTTGCCGTTTTTCCGCGCACCGAACAGGATTTTCAAAATCATGCGGAAAAAATCAATCACACTCTTCTTCAATACGGACAGCGGGTGGTGGAGGCCATCACACCGGTCATTAAAAGTTTTGCCGATACCCGCAATATCCTGGATAAGCTGGTTGCAAAAAACCGCGGCAACCATCGCGCCCTGCAATTTCTTAGCGCCACGCAAGCGGAGCTTGAAACCCTGGTCGGCGTACATTTCCCGTCCGACTATTCGTTTGACCGGCTCACCGATATTCCGCGCTATCTGAAGGCCCTCTCCATCCGGGCCGAACGCGGGAGTCTGAATCTTGCCGCCGCCGAATCCAGACTTCAGGACATTGCCGTTTACACAAAAAAATATACGGATCTGCATAGTGGTCTCACCCTGCAAACCTCTTCGGAAAAAAGGGAAAAGATTGAAGAACTTCGCTGGATGATTGAAGAATATAAAATTTCTCTCTTTGCTCAGGAGTTGAAAACACGCTACACCGTATCCCCCAAACGACTTAATCAATTGACTAGCGAAATCAATAATATCATTTATTAATTCCCGCAGGATTTTTGCTTTTCATCGTTATCTGAATAACGTTCAGGCAACAGACCAATATGACCACCGCGCAGAGATTCTTAAACACTGTACGTAAATGTTCTTGACTTGCATCCATAAATTCGTATATGTTACTGAAAAATAAGCGGTTTAAAGTAATGACTCCATCCTTGTTTTATAAATGTTGATCTCATAATTTTGTATGGCAACTGTTTTTGGGTATTGATGGCTCATGGATTCTGAAGTTAAAAAAGTTCAAAAAGAATTGTACGAAAGCATCATGAAAATGATTCCTTTCGGTGTGCTTCTGGTCAGTAATAAAAAAGACATCGACTTTCACAACGAAAATTTTGCTGAAATCTTTGGTTTAAACAGACAGAAGTTTTCCCTTTTATCTCAATGGCTGGACGCCGCTTTCACCAATCCGGATTACAGGCGTCAGGTCCGCGGCATTCTTTTGTATGAACTGCCTTACGCGGAAACAGCAAACCGGCGAACATACACCGCAACCATTTTCATACGGCCCAATGAAGAAAAGCTCATCGAGATCATCTCCATGAAAGTGGAACATGACAAGTTTCTGATCATATGCGAAGACGTGACTGAAGCCAGAAAACAGGAAACGCAGCTGCAGCACGCCCAGAAAATGGAGGCAATCGGCTCCATGGCGGGCGGCGTCGCCCACGACGTGAATAATATCCTGATGGGGATTCAGGGTTATGTTTCTCTGATGCTTCTGGAAACGCCGCCATCCAATAAAAATTACGAAAAACTCAAAGCCATTGAAGCGCAGATCGGCAGCGGCTCTGATTTAACCGAACAACTTCTGGAATGCGCCCGCGGCGGACGCTTTGAGCCGAAAACCATTGAACTCAACGCATTTCTCGCTGCGTGCAACGCATCTTTTGGCCGGAACCGCAAGGACATTCAAATCAGTGAAAAATTTTCCACGTATGTCTGGGCGGTCGAAGCGGATACGGCGCAGTTGGACCAGGCCTTTCAGAATATTTTTTCCACGGCGGCAAAGCTTTCGGACGGCCAGGGGACGCTGCTTTTGAAAACGGACAACATCATGCTGGACCAATCCCACGTCAGCATGCATGGCATCAAGTCAGGCCCCTATGTCAGAATTTCCTTAAACGTTCCCGGCGCGCATATTGACGAATCCGTGAGGGCGCAACTTTTCAGCCCATCGGCCGTTTTAAAAGACGCAGGCCAGAAATCGGGCATGGGACTCGCCTCCGCCTACGGCATTATCAAAAGCCACAGCGGCATCATTGATGTGGTCAGCGACCAAGCCACGGGCACGGTATTTCATGTTTATCTTCCCGCCTCATCCAAAACGCCGCATAAAAAGAAGCAGGAATCTCCCACAGCCAGAACCAGCTCCGGCAATGAAACCATTCTTCTGGTGGACGACGAAAAAGTCATCACGGACGTCACAGGGGCCATGCTGTCGACTCTGGGTTATGAGGTGATTGTCGCCTCCGACGGAGAAGAAGCCGTCAGTATTTATCAGAACAGGGGAAAGCACATCGATCTGGTCATCATGGATGTCGTCATGCCCGGTATGGGCGGAGGCGAAGCGATTGATCTCATCCGTGAAATCAATCCGTCCGTCAAGGTCATTTTATGCAGCGGATACAGCATGAGCGGCGCCGTCAAGGCCATTATGGACAAGGGCGTTCACACATTTTTGAAAAAACCGTTCAAGATGGATGATTTTTCCCACAAAATCCGCGAAGTGCTCGAAAGCTGAAAAACCGGCATTATTCCCTTATAAATGAAGACGATTCACTGCTGTAGGGAACGGTCTTTCAACCTTCAGGTTCTTAAAACCGTTCCCTACAAATATCGAGATGGCGTTACTTGCATTCTTTGATCGCTTCGGTAAACCCCGGCATGGAATTGATGATGGTGGCGTCATCCACGCAAAACGCGATCCGGAAATATCCGGGCCAGCCAAAACCGCTGCCCGGAACCGCCAGAATGTTGTGCCCAAGCAGAATCCTGACAAACGCAACATCATCACGAATCGGACTTTTCACAAACAGATAAAAAGCGCCCTGCGGTTTATGAAAGAAATATCCTGCTTTGGCCAGTCCCTCGCAAAGCAGATCTCGTTTTCGCTGATAAACGCCGACGTCGACGGCCACATGCTGAAGCCTGGCCACCACGCGCTGCATCAGCGCCGGGGCATTTACAAATCCAAGAATCCGGGTGCATAATATGAGGGCGCCGATCAGATCATTCGCCTCATAAATTTTCGGATGGACGGCGATATAGCCGATGCGTTCGCCGGGAAGCGACAGAGTTTTGGAATAGGAACAGGCGACAATGCTGTTGGGATACGCCTTCAAAACGCTGGGCACCGTTACGCCGTCATAAACAATCTCAACGTAGGGTTCGTCGGAAACCAGATAAACGGGCTTTTTACGCGCCAGGCTCTTTTCTTTGAGAAGACGTGCCAGATCGGCAATATTTTTCTTGCTGTACACCCTGCCGGTCGGGTTATTCGGCGAGTTGATAATGATGGCTTTGGTCTTGCGGGTAATGGCTTTGCCGATCGCTTCCAGATCGAGGGAAAAATCCGCCTTTGTCGGCGCATATTTCACAACGCCGCCGTAGTTTTCGATATAAAACGGATACTCGACAAAGAAAGGCTTCAGAACAATCACTTCATCGCCCGGATCAAGAAGCGCCTTAAAAATAACATTGAGAGCGCCGCCCGCTCCGCAGGACATGATGACATGGTCCACCGTCATTTTCACGCCCGTCGTCTTCGTGATCTTTTGTGCAATGGCCTGCCTGGTTTCCGGATAACCCGCATTGGGCGTGTAGCCGTGCTTGAGCGGAATGATCTGACGGGCCAGATCAATCAGTTCTTTTTTAAACTCGTCAGGGTGTTCCACATTTGGATTTCCCAGACTGAAGTCATAGACGTTGTCCGCCCCATACAACTTTTTCAGGCGAATGCCTTCTTCAAACATTTTGCGGATCATGGAGGACTTGGACATGGATGCCTTGATTTTTTTAGATATGCTCATAATGGAATAGCCCCGTTTTAAAATTCATTTTCAGACATGGATCTGTTAATAATGCTCTTTCACATAGCGCTGCACATCGCCGAAGTTCTGAAACGGCAAATATGAGGCATGTTTTTCGTCTTCGCAATTTTTCAAAAGAACGTTCTTGGCGAAGACAAGATCCGCGAAGCGCGACGGGCAAATATCGGAATGGCCGTCGCCGACATAAATGATTTGCTCATACATCAGGCGATGCTCATTCAATATCTTGTTTTTGCATGTACCGCACCTTCCGCATAACATGTTCATCTGCGGGAATCCGATGGCCGCGGCATTTTCGCCGTCAAACGTCAGGGTATTGGAGAAATATTCGACATCATAGAGTTCATATTTATCAAGAATCGTCCGGATGTAAAAATCAAGGCCGTCTGACGCGATGATGACGTCAATGCCCTTTTTCCTGGCCAGACGGTAGAATTTAATAAAATAGGGGTCGATCTTCACCTTCTTTAAAACGAATTTGCGAAGGCTCTCCGGCGTGGCTGAAATCGCGGGCGCGATTTTCGCGTACGCTTCCCTTGAACCGATGCTGCCTTGAACGTAATCCCGATCGATTTCATCCCAGGTTTTCTTCGTGAAATGACTCAAGACGCTGCTGCCCATATCCACCGTGCAAATCGTTCCGTCGAAATCACTGATCACCAGCGCTTTTTTGCGTTTAAACATCATGACAACGTTGTTCTTTCCCGCCTGTTCATTTTCCTAACGTTTGCGTTTTTTCAGGATCACAAAGATACCCATCAGGACCAGCACAACGGGCAGGATATATTTGGAATACTTGTGAAAATCAAATCCATAAAGCTCAATGACCAGAAAGACAAGGCCTACCGTGGCGATAAACCAGCCTTCGATCGCCCGCACACTGTAAATCAGCGTGCTGATGCCGATGACGATCAGAAGGATTGGCCAGGTCTGGCCGAAACCGTACGGGGTGGTTTTGCCGATAAAAATCAAAACGCCCAGAGTAATCAAAATCAGTCCGCCTGTTATCACATTTCTCTTTTCACTTGGCATAATGTTCTCCTTTTTTATAGGTCAGCGCTTAGCTTCAAACCTGAATTTATTGTTTCTCCGCCAATTTTAAAAAAGGCTTGAACAAATCAATGGGAATCGGAAACACTGTCGTTGAATTATTTTCAGAGGCAATCTGATTGAGCGTCTGCAAATAGCGCAACTGAAGCGACATGGGCTGGGTTTCCATCAGAGCCGCAGCGTCGATGAGCTTCTGGGCGGCCTGGAATTCGCCTTCAGCGTTGATAACTTTCGCCCGTCTTTCGCGTTCGGCTTCCGCCTGCTTGGCCATAGCACGTTTCATTTCTTCCGGCAAATCAATGTGTTTGACTTCGACGAGGGAGACCTTGATTCCCCAGGGTTCCGTGCTGCGATCCAGAATGGCCTGCAGGTGCATGTTAATTTTTTCGCGCTCGGAAAGAATTTCATCGAGTTCCATTTGTCCGCAAACACTTCTGAGGGTTGTCTGTGCCAGCTGAGAAGTGGCGTACAAGTAATTTTCAACGTTGACCAACGCTGCATTCGCTTCCAACACACGGAAATAAACCACCGCGCTGACCTTAATGGACACATTGTCTTTCGTGATGACGTCTTGAGGCGGCACGTCCATGGTGATGGTTCGCATATCGACTTTGACAATTTTATCCACAACCGGAATGATGATAATTAAACCGGGGCCTTTGACATCGCGAATACGGCCAAGACGAAAGATGACGGCTCTTTCATATTCATTTAATACCTTAACCGCGGATGCCAAAAACATGATGACCAAAACGACAATCACGACCATCGGGATGGGTAAACTACCGAGCATTTTTCATTCCTCCTTATGACTGTATTATTTATTTCCTTTTTTGATCTCTTCAACAATCAGGGCCAATCCTTCCACTCTCTGGATTCTAACTTTTGCCCCCTTCAGAATGGGCTTTTCGCTTCTGGCGGTCCAGTATTCGCCCTGAAAGAACACCTTCCCTTCTTCGGTGATATCGGTTGCGGCTTCACCTTCCCCGCCCGACATGGATTCCGTGCCGGAATAATGCTTACTCGTTTGCGCTTTCAGAGCAAGCCAGACCACCACGATAAAGAACGCCGATGCCGTAAGAACCGCCGGAATCAGAACCTGCAGCGAAATGCGCAACGCCGGTTCGGTCGTATCAAAGAGCATAAACGATCCCAAAGCCATTGATATCACGCCGCCTACGGCCAACATGCCATGACTCATAATTTTTATCTCCGCAATAAACAAAATGATGCTAAACAGGATCAACAAAACGCCCGTGTAATTCACCGGCAGCGTAGACAGGCCAAAAAATGCCAGAAGCAGGGAAATTCCACCGATGACACCGGGTAAAATTGCGCCCGGCGTGGAAAATTCAAAATACAGACCGGCAAGCCCGATGAGCAAAAGCAAATAAGCAATATTCGGATTGGATATGGCAGCCAGAATTCCCTGCCTTGTGCCGATCTTTTTTGTGTCCAGCACGGCGCCTGCCGTAGTGATCTTCTTTTTGTTTCCGGCAACCGTGACCTCCCGCTGATCAATGGCCGCAAGAAGTTTGGGGAGATCCGCAGCCATCACATCGATGACATTGAATTTCAGAGCTTCATCCGCCGTGATCGACTCGCTTTTGCGGACGGCCTTTTCCACCCATTCCTCGCTTCTGCCCCTTGTTTTGGCGATGCTCCGGGCGTAGGCCGCCGCGTCGTTTTCAACCTTCTGGGCCATGGTTTTGTCCATCTCGCCGCCGCCGATACCGATGGCCACGGGATGCGCGGCCCCGATATTCGTGCCGGGCGCCATGGCGGCCACATGCGCGGCCTGCGCAATAATCACACCCGCCGACGCCGCACGCGCTCCCGATGGAGAAACGTATACAATCACCGGAATGGACGCATTCAAAATGGTCTTGGCAATATCCCGCATGGCTGTATCCAGCCCGCCGGGCGTATCCAGCAAAATAATCAGGCCTTCCGCTCCCGCCTTTTGCGCATCTTCAAGACTTGCGGCCACATATTTCGCCGAAGGCGCGGTAATGACGCCGTCCAGATGAATGACATGGAACAGCGGCTTTTTATCCTGTGCATGGACAAGGCACGTGATGCAGGCGATGATCAGGAAAATTAAAAGCACTATCCTTTTAATCATGACGACACCTCTTTCGTCTTCTGTCTTATTGTTTGAGGTTCATTTCCTTCATGATCAGCTGAACGTCATCCCAGACCTGTTTTTTGGCCGAAGGATTTCGCAGCAGATAAGCCGGATGATAGGTCGGCATCAGCCGAATGCCTTCATAGTTGTGGAAACGTCCGCGCAAAACAGTGATCGGCGTTTCCGTTCGCAGGAGCGTCTTCGCCGCAAAAGCGCCCAGCGCGCAGATCATCTGGGGCGAAATCAGCCTCAGCTGTTTTTTTAAATACGGCTCGCATAAACGTATTTCTTCCGGCAGGGGATTGCGGTTTCCCGGAGGCCGGCACTTCAGAATATTGCAAATATATACGTCTTTTCGCTCAAGCCCCATGGCTTTAATGATGTTGGTTAATAGCTGGCCGGCGCGCCCGACAAACGGCAGTCCCTGCTCGTCTTCATCCGCCCCCGGCGCCTCTCCGACAAACACAAGCTTCGCGTTGGGGTTTCCGTCGCCGAAAACGACATTCTTTCTGGTCGTAGCCAGCGGACACGCCTGGCAGCCTGCCACTTCACGCGACAGTTCACTCAACAAATCCTCATAAGACGGAGTTGTCGGCGCTTTACTGACTTTCTGTTTTGGCAAAGGTTTGGTCCAATCTACATGCACGTACATGTTTTGAGCGTTGATAATCTGATCTTTGACGGTTTTCACCAAAGACAGCAAGTGGTTTTGCGCCTGATCATGAGATAACGGCTCCGTATTCCGCGTCATGTCTTTCACCGGCCTTTTTTCGGCTTCATGAGCGTTTGAACATGATCCAGTATCTTGTGCGCCGCGTCAATCTTGGTCATTTTGTCCAGGGGATGCGTCTTGCCGGTTTTATCGATGATCGTAATGATGTTGGTATCCGCCTGAAATCCGGCCCCCTCTTCGCGCAGACTGTTGGCAACAATCATATCCATATTTTTCTTTAGAAGTTTTCCGCGGGCGTTGGCCAGCAGATCCTGAGTTTCCATAGCGAACCCGACCAGAATGCCTTTTTTCTTTTTCGCGCCGATAGCGGCAATAATATCGGGATTGCGGGCAAGCTCAATGCCGGTCATTTCCTTATCTTTTTTGATTTTTTCTTCCGACATGGTTTTGGGACGATAATCGGCCACCGCGGCCGCTTTAATGATGATGTCCGCTTTTTCATAACGTTCCATCACCGCCCGATACATGTCCTGGGCGGTTCGAACGGAAACGAACTCCTCCACGCAAGGCGCGGGTATTTGCGTCGGACCGGAAATCAGCGTCACGCGGGCGCCGCGCTGATGCGAAGCTTTCGCCAGAGCATAGCCCATTTTCCCCGAGGACCGGTTGGTGATGAACCGGACCGGATCAAGCGGCTCTTCCGTAGGCCCGGCGGTGATCAGAATTATTTCTCCGGCAAAATCCTTGGGCGTTAGAAGGGATTCTATCGCATCCATGATGGCGGGAATTTCCGGCAGGCGTCCCGTTCCCTTGGTCTTGCAGGCAAGTTCTCCCACGGCGCTTTCCATCACCGAATAACCGTAATGTTTCAGTTTCCGGATATTTTCCTGCACAATCGGATTGGCCAGCATCTTGTCGTTCATCGCCGGACAGATGAGCGTCGGCTTGTTTTGCGCCATGATGGTTGTGGACAGCAGGTCGTCGGCGATGCCGGATGCGATTTTACCGATGATGTTGCCTGTTGCCGGCGCAATGACGAAGGCGTCGGCAAATTCAGCAAGCGAAATATGCGCGATATCGTATGAATCGGTCGCGCCAAACATGTCGGTATACACCGGTCCCTGCGAAAGGGTCTGCATGGTCAGCGGCGTGATGAATTCAGCGGCGCTTCGGGTCATGATCACTTTGACTTTTGCGCCCGCCTTGATCAGGGCTCTTGTCAATTCCGCCGCTTTGTAAGCCGCAATTCCGCCGGTGACTCCCAGAACAATTTTTTTATTTTCCAGCATGGCAATATCACTTGATTATTTTTGTCGGAATATAACAGCCTTTATCGGCAAGATCAAGGCATAAAGTCTTTTGCGGCGTTCACGCGAGGGGGATATTTTTCTTGCAAACCTACTTAAAAGTCATTATGAAGACCGCGTTAAAATATCTCGTTATACCACCAAGGAGTTGAACCATGAAAAAGATAGGCGCTTATGTCGCACTGGCCGTCGTCGTCATCCTGGCTTTGGTCGGCGGTTGGCTTTACTTTGCAGATTACCTTGATCGGGAAAAACCGGTGATCAAACTGAATCAGGATGTCGTCTCCGTCGGTAAATCAAAGGAAATCAGTGTTGCCTTTTCGGATGCGCAAAGCGGTCTTGCCAATATGAAAATAGAAATTGTGCAGGATAATAAAACGCATCTACTGGCCCAGGAGACCATCCCGGCCCGCGGGACCAAACAAAAAGTGATTCAAATCAAAGTTGACACGACAGCACTGCAATTGAAGAACGGCCCCGCAGACCTTCAAATCACGGCTGATGACTTTTCTCTTTTCAAAAATAGCGCGGCCTGGATTCAGCAGATCACCGTGGACACGACTCCCCCCCGCATCGACGTTCTTACCACCGTCAATTACATCAACCAGGGCGGCACGGGCTTCATTGCCTATCGCACATCCAAACCCGCCTCCTCGGCAGGCGTCTTTGTTGATGACCGCTTCTTTCAGGGGCATACGATTACCATCAACAACCGGCCCGTATCGGTCACTTACTTTGCCTTGCCTCTCGACGCCGCCGACGGAAAAACAAAGATCACCCTTTATGCCCGCGATGACGCCGGCAATGAAGCAAAAATGTCTATGCCCTGCGTCATCAAGGCTAAAAAATTCCGCGCCGACAAACTGAATCTGGGAAACGCCTTCCTCCAGCAGAAAATGCCTGAATTTCAGGCCATGCTTCCCGAACTTCAGAACAAACCGCTTCAAGACGTATTTGCCTATGTTAATACACAAATGCGCGAAAACAACGCGGCGACGATCCAGAACATTTGCCGCAACTCCGCAAACAGAAAGCTTTGGGAGGGACCGTTCATCAGAATGCAAAACGCCAAACCGATGGCGCTGTTCGGCGATCAGCGAACCTATCTTGTCGACAATAAACCTTTCGGGCATTCAACGCATCTGGGCGTTGACCTGGCTTCCACCGCTTCCGCGCCGATTGAAGCATCCAACTCCGGCGTCGTTGTCTTCAGCGATTCGCTCGGAATTTATGGCAACACCGTCATCATTGACCATGGCATGGGGCTGTTCAGCTTATACGCCCATCTTTCATCCATCGAAACAGCCGTGGGAAAAGCCGTCAAGAAAGCCGAAAAAATAGGCCTTTCCGGTTTAACGGGTCTGGCCGGAGGCGATCACCTTCATTTCAGCATTCTGGTCAACGGGCAGTTTGTCAATCCCGTGGAATGGTGGGACCCGCACTGGATTCAGGATAACATTGATAAGAAATTGGCAATGTAAAAGGCCGTGGGGAACGGTTTAAAACCGTTCCCTACTTTTTCAGCTCTTGCTGATATCCCGGTGGGAGGTGTGGACCATGTACTTCATAGCATGGAAATGCAGGCTCATCTGATTGGCCATGACGACGGATCGGTGTTTGCCCCCGGTGCATCCCATCGCCAGGGTCAGGCGCGCTTTTCCTTCCTTTTCATAAAGCGGAATCAGGAAGTTCATCAGGTCAATTGTTTTTCTCAGAAACTCCTTGCTTTCCGGATTGTCCAGAACGTATTTTTCAACCGCGCGGTTATGGCCATCCTGATTTTTCAAGTCTTCCACATAATAGGGATTCGGCAGAAATCTCACATCCATGACCAGGTCCGCGTCCGCAGGCAGGCCATACCGATAGCCAAACGACATCACGTTGACAGTCATCCTTTTTTGCTGTTTGGACGGAAGAAACAGTCTCTGGACGGCGTCTTTGAGTTGATGGACATTGGTGGTCGTCGTATCGAGTATTTTATCCGCCATCTGCCTCAGCGGCGAAAGCTTTTCGATCTCCATCTGAATTCCCTCGGCAATGGAGCCTTTTTCAGACAGGGGATGATTGCGGCGCGTTTCGCTGAAACGGCGCAGCAGGGAATCTTCACTGGCTTCCAGAAAGAGAATTTCAATTTTATATCCCTTCTCCTTTAACCGTTCAAAGATGCGCTCGTAGCGTTCAATGAAACTGCGTTCTCTTAAATCCATAACCATCGCCACCCGCTTGATTTCGGGCGACGACTGAGTGGTGATGTCGATAAACTTGGGCAGCAGAATAACGGGGAGATTATCAACGCAAAAGAATCCTATGTCTTCCAGCGCCCGAAGCGCGGTGCTTTTGCCTGATCCGGACAGTCCTGTAACAATCACAACATGGAGATTTTTCACTTATCCGACCTCGTGAAGTTTCTTTGCGGCAAAATCTAACAAATTTTGATTAAAATAGCCAGTTCGCGGAATCGATATTCTGAAACACGGCAGACGCTTCTCCAGAATCTCTTCTTCGGACATGCCGTAACAGACCATTTCGCCATCCGTTCGGACAACGTCAATGATACCGTCAAGCCTCGTTTTGCTTTTGATCCAAGACGGTGGCAAAACGCGGTTCACTTCAATAATTCCGGTTTGTTCCGTGTGCAGATATTTTTTTATTTTTTTGTGACCGGTCATGATTAATGCCCCGTTTGAGTCTTTGTTAATGACCGCCAGATCATCCGCAATCCAGAAGTACCCGGAAACCATGGCCCGCATGGCGGAGGTGGTTTTGCCAATTCCACTGGCGCCGGTAATCAAAATGCCCCTGCCGGCGATTTCCAGCGCGACACCGTGCAGTGACACGCTTTTTTTTATTTCATGTCGCACGTCTTGAACCATGGAGTTCCGTCGTTTGCGGCCCTGTCTTTTTTGGGATAACTGATTTTACAGGGAACAAGACTCATCTTGATCAATAATCGTTTGGTACAAATCACCGGCTGTTTTTGCAATAATCAGTTTTTCGCGAATACTTGCCGTCTTCAGCATTTTAGAGATTTTGGCCAGCGTTTTCAAATGATCGCCAGCCGAATTTTCGGGCGCCAGAAGGAGAAAAAAAAGGCTTACGGGTTTTTTATCAACCGAATCAAATTCGATTCCTTTTTTACTGCGTCCGAAGACCACGACAATATCCTCAATGCCCTGTATTTTGCCGTGCGGTATCGCCACGCCGTCTCCAATGCCCGTTGACCCCAGTTTTTCCCTTTGCAGCAGTATATCAAGGGTCCGGGCCGGATCAATTTTCAGGCCGCTTTTCATCAAGCCTTCAATCATTTCCGAAAGCGCGTCCTCTTTCGTGCGCGATGTCATATTTTCAACGAGACATTGAATGTTAAAGATTTGTTCCAGTCGCATTTATCCACCTGACGCCAAAGACTACAGACACAATCTGCAATCTCGGGATTCCCGTCTTCTGGAGACGGGAATCCGGCGTTTTTCAGGCCTCGAGATTGAGATGTGCTGATTGAAATAGATTAACTGTTCGTTTCGATATGAGCGAAATTGCCGTCATCGAGACGATAAACCAAGCTGACTTTTTCCGAAGCGGTATCGCGATACATCAGGAATCTGGCTTTATTTCCGTCCATTTCCAGAACGGCTTCCTCAAGCGACATGGGTTTTAAAACGACCTTGCGCGTTTCAACCACTTTGGTAGCCCCCTCTTCATCCTCAATCCCTTCCGTGGAGACGGCATGACGAATGCTTCTGGGTTTGTGTTCTCTTACTTTTTCTCTTTGCTTTTTAAGCTGTTTCTCAATTTTATCCACGCAATTGTCAATGGCCAGGTGCATGTCTTTGGCCTCTTCTTTTGCGTTTACATTCCATCCGTTGGCGCTAAGATTGATTTCCACGACGTTTCGAAACTTTTCTGTTGAAAGAATGATATGGGCTTCGGCGGGCGCATCAAGATATTTTTTCAGTTTGACTGTTCTCTCCTCGACATACGTTTTTTGCCAGTTTTCACCTTCACCGTTTCTGAAAGTCACCGAAATGTTCATCATTTTTCCTCCCTGATTGAGTTAGGTCGTCCGATGCCCCGAAAGGCATCCTCGCCTCCGGCCGACAAATGACAGCCCATCCGTTTAGGCTCATCCAAAAGTCAGCCGGATTACGTCTTAATATATTTATTAAATCGCCATTTTTAAGCGCTGACTTTAAAAATATTTCTTTCTTTTGGATGACGGTAATATTCCAATCATTTCACGGTATTTGGCCACAGTGCGTCTGGCAATGTCAATTCCTTTGGCTTTAAGCAGATCGACAATCTCGCAGTCACTGTAAGGCTTTTTGGGATCCTCCTTGCCGACGAGCTGCTTGATTTCTTCCTTGACGCTTTTTGACGCAATATTTTCACCGGATGTCCTCTGAATGGAACTGCCGAAGAAATACTTCATTTCAAAAATTCCACGATGGGAGTGCATGTATTTATTGGTCACCACCCTGCTGATGGTGGATTCGTGCATTTCAACATCGTCGGCAATATTTCTTAACACAAGCGGCTTTAAGTGATCGATGCCGTAATCGAAAAATTCCCGCTGATGTCTGACGATGCTTTCCGCAACTTTATAAATCGTCTTCTGCCGCTGTTGAATGCTTTTGATCAACCAGGTGGCCGACTGCACCTTGTCGCGGATATATTTTTTGCCGTTTTCCTCTTCCGCATGATCGCGCCCCCCCATGCCGGCCATGATTTCACGGTAAAAATTGCTGATGCGCAGCCGCGGCAGGCCGTCGTCGTTGAGGATGATTTTATAATCGTCGCCGGATTTAACGACATAAACATCGGGAATAATCGACTGGATCTTTTCCTCCGAAAACTGCGCCCCCGGCTTGGGATCCATCTTGCTGATGAGTAACACCGCCACTTCCACTTCCTTGAGCGGAACTTTGAGTTTGCGGGCTATATGAATATAGTTTTTGAGCTCCAGGTCCTTGAGGTGCTCTGAAATAATCGTTTCCAGAAGCGCCCTTTCCTTGGTAAACATACGAGCCTGAATGAGAAGGCATTCCTGAAGGTTGCGGGCCGCGACACCCGGCGGGTCAAATTCCTGTATTCTCTTGAGAACATTTTCGACCCTTTCTTCGCCAACATTTTCCAGGGCGGAAATTTCCGCAAGGGTCGCGCATAAATATCCGTTCTGATCCAGATTGCCCACAATCTGGCCACCGATGCGCATTTCATCTTCCGTAAACGGCGAGAGTTTCATTTGCCACATCAGGTGTTCCGTTAAAGACGGGCTTTCCGTGAGGATATTATCCAGCGTGGGCGCATCCCCGTCCGGTTTGTCATAGGAAACACCGACGGGGCCGTAATCTTCCAAATAATTATTCCAGTCGAATTCTTCCCGGCCGTCTCCTTCTCCGGTCAATTCGGTGGCGCGTTCCAGGGCTTTGGCGTCTTCTTTTTCGACGGAGTGAACATCTTCTTCAACATCCGCATGCACTTCATCGACGCTGATTTCGTCGGGTGTCACTTCTTCCAGAAGAGGATTCTCCTCCATCTCCTGGTTGATCGTATCCACCAGCTCCAACCGGGACAATTGCAGAAGTTTGATCGCCTGCTGTAATTGCGGCGTCATGATCAACTGCTGCGAAAGCTTCAGATTTTGCTTTAACTCAAAAGCCATAACCGATTACTTCAACCCATCCGTTGTTATAAACAGAAATCTTCGCCAAAATAAATTTTTCTCGCCAGTTCACTTTTTGCGATAACTTCCGGTTCTCCGTGAACAAGAATTTCACCTTCGTTGACAATGTAGGCTCTGTCGCAACAGCAAAGCGTTTCACGAACGTTGTGATCGGAGATGATGATCCCGATCCCTTTTTTCTTCAACTTTTCAATGATCTTCTGAATGTCGGCCACGGCCAGCGGATCAATGCCGGCAAACGGCTCATCCAGCAGGATATATTTCGGTGATGTCACCAGCGCCCGGGTAATTTCCACCCGGCGCCTTTCTCCCCCGGACAAGGAATAGGCATGGTTTTTGGCCAGGCCAGTCAGATCAAGTTCGGCCAGAAGTTCCTTGAGCCTCTCTTTTTTTTCGTCGTTACTTATATCAAGTGTTTCAAGAATAGCCAATATATTTTCTTCAACGGTGAGCTTGCGGAAAACAGACGGCTCCTGAGGCAAATAATTCAATCCTTTCCTTGCTCTTTTATACATCGGTTCACGGCTGAGGTCTTCGCCGTCTAAAAATATTTCGCCTCCATCGGGCTTGACCAAACCGACAATCATGTAAAACGTGGTGGTTTTACCCGCGCCGTTGGGCCCCAGAAGGCCGACCACTTCGCCGGGAGAAATTTTCAAATCAATCCGATTAACGACTTTTCTCTTACTGTAAATTTTTAAAAGACCTTTTGCTTCCAAATAGCTCATAGAAAAACCCGGCGGCTTGAACAAGCCGACATTTAACTTATTTCTTATTTTGAGGATGAATAATCGCCGTGACCCGCCCTTTATTGCCCGTTTCACACTGTTCCACTCTGCCCCGATTTTCATGAACAAAAATTACAACCCGGCAGCCCTTGATTGTATTATTGCCGTCTTGCAGCATGGGATTTCCCGTCATTACAATCTGGCCGCTTTCCTGATTGAAAACAGCCTCGTCGCCTGTGGCGGACATTTGTTTCTGGGTGATCTTTACCTTCCCTTTTGCTTCAATCCGATCGATCTGGCCTGACGTTCCAACGTCATGTTTACCGATCTTTTCTTTCTTTTGATCAGTATCTTTATAAAAGATAGACAAACGATCCGTCTTTAATTTGATGTCGCCCTGCGTGGCCTCCGCATTTCCGGAAAACACAACCAGCTTCTTTTCCTGAAACGCTTCCATCCGATCCGAAACAATCTCAATCGGTTCATTCCTGCGCATCATATTCTTCTGATTAAAACCGGGCTGAGCCCATGATACGGCAGATGCCGCAAGCAGAGTCAATAAAGCGATAAGATATATTTTTTTCATCATTAAGATATTCCCGTTAATGGATTATGGCTTTCACGCCCGAAGACAAGAGCAGCTCTCCTTTATCCATGGATATGGAAAGACCGACGCCCTGGATTTTCATTTGCCTGCTTTCCATCATCACCGGAGCCTCGGTGTAAATTTTTTTCTTGGCATCGCTGTATCGAAGATAGTCCGTGGAAAATTTATCCTGAGTATCCGACGTAATTACCACATGGCCCCTAAGCTCAACATCCTTGGTGTCCGTCTGCATTCTGCCTTCGTCTCCGGTCATAACGAATACTTTGCCTTCCGGCGTGGTCAATTTTATCTGGACTTTGTCAAACAGCGCCAGATTGATCTTTTTCTGATATTGAGCCGTCCGGGCTTTCACTTCCCATCGGATATTTTCCTGCCCAACCTCCGTGTAAACGAAGTCCTGAATACGGACATCCGCCTCATTGGGCAGTATTTTAATGATATTGGCCTTTTTTTCGCCGCTGATCTTGAACACGGCAAAAATAACGGCGGCGGCAAGAACCACTACAATGACGGCTGCCGCTGTGATTTTCAGGTTTCGACTCCATTTCATGATTCGTTTATATCATTGGCTATCGTCCGTGTAAAGCAATGATCAGGCCAGCTCCTTAAAGTCATATCTTTCGGCGACATCCGGCCAGCGACCCTGCGCCATAAGCAGCATTTCGCAGATTTCACGCACCGCGCCTTCTCCGCCTTTGTGGACGGTAATATGGTGAACCGTCTTTTTTACCAGATCGTGCGCATCCGCCACCGCGGCTGCAAAGCCGACTATTTTTAAAACGGGAATATCAACGATATCATCTCCCATGTAAGCAATGTCCGAAGGCGTCAGATTGTTTTTTTCCAGAATTTTCTGAAAGACTTCTTTTTTATTGAGCGCCCCCTGATAAACTTCCGTAATCTTCAGATCGCGCGCGCGATGATCCACAACGGCGGACGTCCTTCCTGTCAGGATGCCGACGGCAATGCCGTGACGCTGAATCATGACCAGCCCATGCCCGTCGCGAACATTGAATTTTTTCGACTCGCGCCCCTCGCTGTCCATGATGATTCCGCCGTCCGTCATCACCCCATCGACATCCAGAAGCAGCATCTTCACTTTCTTAAGCTTGTCCAATATTTCTTTATCCATTGATTCCTCTTATAATAACTAACAGCCTTGTTTAACGATCCCATCAATCGTCTTCAACGTCCTGAGCATCTCTTCGAGCGAATTCAAATAAAGCGAATTGGCTCCGTCGCAAAGCGCCTGGTCCGGATCGGGATGAACCTCCAGAAACAAACCATCCACACCCGCCGCAACAGCCGCCCGCGCCAGAAAGGGCACCATGTCGCGCTGTCCGCCCGAGGCCGTCCCCATGCCGCCCGGCAACTGCACCGAATGCGTGGCGTCGAAAATGACGGGGTAGCCCATCGCCCGCATGATCGGCAGGGCGCGGACGTCAAACACCAGATTATTGTAACCGAAAGAAGCGCCCCGTTCAGTTAAGAGAATGTTCTCGTTGCCCGCCTGCTTAATCTTTTCGATGATATTGCGGACATCCCAGGGAGCCAGAAACTGGCCTTTCTTCACATTGATGATCTTTGCTTTTCGGGCCACTTCGATGACAAAATCCGTCTGACGGCAAAGAAACGCGGGAACCTGCATGATATCCAGAACACATGCAGCCGGCTCAATTTCTTCAAAGCGATGCACATCGGACAGAATCGGCACGCCGATTTTTTCTTTCACATGCTTTAAAATCTCCAGCCCTTTTTTCAGGCCTGGCCCCCGATAGGAATTGACGGACGTCCGGTTGGCCTTATCGTATGACGCTTTAAAAACATAGGGAATGCCCAGTTTTGACGTGAGGTTCTTCAGGAATGAAGCAATCTCCAGGGCCGAGGCTTCATCTTCTATCACACAGGGACCGGCAATCAGCGCAAAACCGGCCGGTTCTCCCATCACATCGTTATTCAGTTTGATTTGTTTCATGATCTGCTCCTTTGCGGATTCATTTTTGCATCATTTTAATTCTCAGACGCGGAATTCTGGGGCCAACCTTCGTATCGGGATTGATTTCATAGGCGGTTTTATAGGCCTTCAGAGCCTCCTCGTAAAGCCCTTTCTTTTCATAGGCATCGCCAAGGTTAGCGTAAATATCATCATCTTCCTTTTCATATTTCAGTGCGACGAGGTAATATTCAATGGCCTTGTCCGGATTCCTGCTTGCGGCATAGGCCATGCCCAGACTCGCGTAAGACGACGCCTTTTTCGGTTCGAGTTTGACGATTTTCTGATAATAGGAAATCGCTTTTGCATACTTTTTTTCCCTCAGATAATAATCAGCAATGGCGGCAAGCGTCTGCTTCGTCGGCGGAGTAATTTTTTCATAAAAACGAATCGCTTCTTTTTCCTTTCCCAGCTTGGAATAGGCAAATGCCAGATTGTGATACATGACCTCGTTTTTCGAGCCCAGTTTGATCGCCTTCTCGTAATTATCAGCCGAACGGGCATACTGCTTTATTTCACCGTAAGCGAATCCCAGGCTTTCAAAAATAGCTTCCCGTTTGGGATACTTTTGGGCCAGCTTTTCATAAAAACGAATGGCCTGGTCGTATTTCCTGCTTTTGAACGTCAGAACCGCCAAACGCTCCAGCGCATCCGTATCGCTGGGATTGCTTTTTAAAACATGCTGATATTCTCTGACGGCGTCATCCGTTCTTTTTCTCTTTTCATAAGCAGCCGCCAGATTATACCGGATGACGGGTTCAGAAGGCATCAGTTCCACCGCCTTTTTCAGACTGGCCATTTCTTCCTTTAATTTGCCCAGCCCGGCATAAGCCGTGGCCAGATTGGCGTGAGCCGCGCCGTCTTTCGGATTCATCTTGATGATCCGCAGATAGTTTTTGACCGCTTCATCGTAATTCTTGTTTTTCAGATGCATCTCTCCCAGGGCGCGCAGAGCCGGAACGGTGTCCTGGGCGTGTCCGGCCACATACTGATACTGTTCCACCGCTGCGTTTGCCCGGCCGGCCTTCTCCAGCGCTTCAGCGAGCATCAACCTGGCGTCGGAATTATCCGGTTCGAGTTTAACGGCCTGACGATAAACATCGGCCGCTTTATCCCACATGTTTTTAAGGCCGTACGCCATTCCCAGCATGGACAACGCTTCGGCGTCCTGCGGCTGAATTCTCAAAAGGCCGGTCAGATGCTCCATGGCTCTTAAAATCTGGCCGGTTTTAAGATAGCAGCGGGCCAGATCTTTCATGGCCAGAGTATCTTCCGGCTTCAAGCGTAAAATCTCTTCATAGAGCTTCGCGGCCTCTTCAATTTTGTTCTGTTTCAAATAAATGCCCGCCAGAATCTTGCGCACACCGGGATCGGCGGTGTTTTCAGCGATGGCTTTTTTCAGATAGGCCACTTGCACATTGGCGCTTGAGGAATCCTTGGCAAACCGAAGCCAATCCTGAGCCGTAATGACGACACGAATGGGCACAAAGGCAATTTGTTCACCTTTATAAAGGATGGAGATTTTATAAACATTTGTCGATTGCGCGTCTTTGGCCATCGTATCGCTTTGCATGATGCGGTTGACAAAATCTATGCCTTTGAACATCACACCAATATGATTTCCGGCTTTTTCCGCGCCTTCAATGGTCGCCGATGTGTATTTGCCCCGGATATCATCGCTGCCTATCGTTTTGATGACAAATTCATCCCGGTAGGTTACCTCGTAGGTTTCATCAGCCTCAATCCGGAGGTCTTTTCCGTTCTTTTCCATCCCCAGATAATAAAACTGAGGTTTTTTGTTGAGCACATAATAGGAGAAGGTATTGACGACCCGGAAAGGCGCCTGAACGATCATTGAATTTGAAAAGCGCGGCGCGAAAAATATGATTGCGGCAGCAACGGCTGCGATTGTTCCAAGGATGACCAAACCCAGCGGAATTTTCCTCTCCGGTTTCATCTTTTTACGTCTGAGATTTATTGTCATGTATCAGCCTCTCGGATGAAATCTGCTATGGATCTCTTTGAGCCGGTCTTTCGTTACATGGGTGTAAATCTGCGTGGTCGAAATATCGGAATGCCCCAGCATGACTTGCACCGCGCGCAAATCCGCGCCGCCCTCCAGAAGGTGCGACGCGAATGAATGGCGGAATGTATGCGGATGCACGGATTTTTGCAAGCCCGCTTTTTGAGCATAGTGGATAATGATCTTCCAGAGCCCCTGCCTTGTAAACGCACCGCCGAAACGGTTCAGAAACAAAACATCCGTCGTTTTGGCTTTGACCAGTTTCGGCCTGGCCTCATCCACATAACGGCGCACCGTATCATAAGCCGTTTTGCCGACGGGAACCACCCGCTCCTTGCCGCCTTTGCCCATCACCGTGAGAAATCCAACCTGCCAGTTGATGCTGTTCATCGTCAGACTGATCAGTTCGGAAACGCGAAGCCCCGTGGCATAAAGCAGCTCCAGCATGGCGCTGTCGCGCAGGGCCGCGGGTGTGGCATCTCCCGGCTGCGACAAAATCTTGTCCATCTCTTCCCTGCTTACGGTATCCGGCAGACGCATCCAGACTTTGGCCAGTTCAATATGTGCAAGCGGCGATTCGTCCAATATTTTCTCATGCAGCAGGAACTTGTAAAACCCTCTGAGCGCCGCGATAGAGCGATTCATGGAATTGGCCGACAACCCTTCCCCTCTGATTTGCACAAGAAAGTCGACCACGGTCTGAGACGTGGCCTCTTGAATTCCGGCAATCCCCGCCGTTTCCAGATAGGAGACATAACGGTTCAAATCGCGCCCATAGGCATCCAGCGTGTTGCCTGCCGCACCCTTTTCAATCAAAAGATGATTGTAGTATCTTTTCAACATCTCGTGCATGGAGGTTTTCTACGCAAATTAGCGACTTATGTAAAGTTTTTTTGTTGACATAAGATTTCAAAAATAGCAGCATGGCAACCGGTCTTCGCCCGATCAGCGCATGCGCTTTCCGGGCTGGACTTTGTCTCTGAATATTGAAAATTCGGGATGCTTCTTAAAGTAATTTACCGGGAGGCCCAAAATGAAAAAAATTGTTATCGCCTGCGATCATGGAGCGGTTGATTTAAAAAATGAAATCATCACCTTTTTAAAGGAAAATAATTTCGCGATCACCGACATGGGAACACAGGGCGGTTCCGCGGTGGATTACCCGGACATGGCGCTTGCCGCGTGCAACGAATACAAAAAAGGCGGTTATGAATTCGGGATTCTTCTTTGCGGTACGGGCATCGGCATATCCATTGCCGCCAACAAGGTTAAAGGCATCCGTTGCGCTCTGATTGGTGATTTATTCAGCGCTGAAATGGCCAAGGCCCATAACGATGCCAATTTCATCGCCTTTGGCGGCCGTATTCAATATGCCACTCCGGTCACGGAAATGATTGACAAATTTATTCACACGGACTTCGGCGGCGAACGTCACGAGAAGAGAATTGCCAAGATGATGGCGATTGAAAACCTCTCTTAAAAATATCAAAGGGCTGCTCTCACATCACCTCCACCAAAGCAGCCCTTTGATTTCAATGGAATTTCATGAAATGACGTTTACCCGGACCCTGTCCGGCCTTCTTTTTTGACTACCTGCCGGGAGAGAAAGCAAACATCACGTTGGTGAAAGGAGATTCGTCCGTGCCGTTTTCGTTATTTTCAGCAGCGTTCTTACGCAGGTAGTCTGCAAACTCCATATCCAGTTTTGAGTTATGATCCCGCATCCAGTCTTTCAAAAAAACAAATATTTTGAATCCCAGGTCCTGGTCTCCGTTTTTATAGCTTTGCAGAAATTCTTCGATTTTCTCCGTGAATCTCTGGTGATCCTTCGCATGGGCCAAAAAATCAGGGTATGAAGCATTCATCATGATCACGTTTTCCTCATGAAATGTTAAAGACATATAATCAATCAGTTCTTTTATCACGGTTAGATAATTTCCATTTCCGTTTTCGTGCATTTCCATATGCCTTTTGCAAATTTCCCCGATTTTTTTATGCTGATTCGTGAAAATTTCTATTCTCTCTTTGCACGTCAAGGTGGAACTCAAACGATATAACTTAGCCATAATATTTCCTTTTTTCTTAAATATTTATCTGCTTATTCTCTTCCGCAACATCTTCGATCGATTCTTTTGCATCTGGCGTGCCATTATTGAATCAAAATACAGCATCAGTAAAATATTCATAACATACTGTATTATTTGAATTATATACAATACCTCCTCTATATCGCCGATGGCTTTATCCGGGGTTCTTCACCAATCTCCGATTGTACTACAAAGTATGTAGCTCGCTTTTCACTGTCAGTTTTTCTTCATCATTTTATGTTGAAAACATCAGGCGGAGAGAGCATCTGGATGTCATATAATGCATAACCTGCGAGCATCTTAATCCGTTTTTTCACACTCAGGATGTATATCTTCCCATCTCGACCCGATAGTATTTTTATTGACATACCCAAGAGGTTGTAATATGTCGTCCCACCAGAAATATGAATTATAACGAGAGGAACGAACGATTGTAACACATTCTTTTATCACCACTGCGTTGTTTTATCCGTTGTTTCGGGAAGAGCTTGATCAGCTGACCCATTCTGACGATCATAAAGCGGTTCCATATCTTTTTCGACTCACCAAAGACATTGATCCTCTTTTTCCTGTCCTGGACGCTGTGATCTCTTGCAAAGTTCCGGAAAAATTTTATTTCAGCGCCAAAGACGATTTATTTGTTCTGGCCGGGCTTAAAAGCGCTCTTACACTTGAATCCGCAAATCCCGATGTCATTTTGAACAGTTTGAATAATGTATGGGCCGTCGATGCATCCATTCCTGTTTTTGGCGGATTCTCATTTTACGCCGATGAAACGCCGGCGCCGGAATGGAAACTCTTCGGACGCTACCGATTCACATTGCCTTTTCTGGAAATAAGTAAAACATCCAAAGGATGCCAGGTCTCTGTAAATTATATCAATACCGGCAAAAATCCGTTGACTTCAATTATCCAGGAAATCTCCGAAAGCCTTCGCGGACTGGATGAAAGTCTCCAGTCATTAACGACTGCAGTAAGGCCTTCGGGGTTGTCCACTGAGCTCATCCCGGACAAATCCCATTGGAACGGCATGGTTAAAAAAGCCCTCCATTCCATTTCCGATGAAATTCTAAAAAAAATCGTTCTGGCGCGCAAAAAAATCATCACCCATCCCGGTATTTGGGACCCGGCGCAAATGATTCTGGCCATGTCTAAAATTGACGAAAATTCATTCACTTTCCTTTATCAGTTGGATGACGGCATTGCCTTTCTCGGCCGCTCTCCCGAACGTCTTTTCCGTATCCGAGACGGTCAGATTCTGGCGGAAGCGATTGCGGGCACCCGTCCGCGTGGCAAAACCGCCTTTGATGATCAACACCTGGAAGCCGAATTGCTCGCCTGCGCCAAAGAAGTGGATGAGCACCGCTTCGTCTCCGGATTTATCGAAACCGTCATGCGCAGGCATTGCTCCGACGTCAAAGTGGAATCCAGGGAAGAAATTTTGAAATTAAAAAATGTTCAGCACATCATCACCCGCTTTACCGGATGCGCGTGCAGCCGTGTCCATCCCCTGGCAATTGCGCGTGATTTCCACCCCACCCCGGCGGTCGGCGGCTATCCTCAGGAAAAAATTTACCAACAACTCCGGGAAAGCGAACCGTTCAATCGGGGCTGGTACGCCGCTCCCATCGGATGGATGAACAAAACCAACGCCGATTTTGCCGTCGGCATCCGCTCTGCTCTTATCAATAGGAAACATTTGCATATTTTCGCGGGAGCCGGTATTGTCAGGCAGTCCAACGCCCAGGCGGAATGGACGGAAACCGAAAAGAAGATGGATAATTTCACCGCCATACTCAAGGAACGCTGATGACAAAACCGCCGCTTGCCGATCACCTGAATCTGCTGTGGTCATCCTTGATCATTGCAGAACTGATCAAGAACGGCATCGACACATTTTTCATGTCGCCGGGCAACCGCAACGCGCCTTTGATTTCCGCTCTGGCCTATGAAAACCGCGCAATAAAAAAAATCTGCATCGATGAACGGGCCGCAGGGTATCGCGCCCTGGGCTTCGCCAAAGCGACCGGACACGCAGGCGTTCTGGTTTGCACCTCCGGCACGGCGCCCGCAAACTATTATCCGGTGGTCATTGAAGCCTCACGGGAAGATATTCCGATGATTATTCTGAGCGCCGACCGCCCCCCTGAGCTTGTCGGCAGCGACGCCAATCAAACCATCTTCCAGGAAAACCTTTATGGCAGGTATTGCCGCGAGTCTCTCTTCCTTCCCTGCCCCGAGACGGCTTATCCCCTGGATGCGCTTCTTGCCAAACTCGATCATGTCATCAGCCACCCTTCGGGGCCGGTGCACATTAACTGCCCGTTTCGCGACCCGCTGACACCCGGTGTTTCCGGCGCGGTTCCCGTCCCCGCGCAACTTCTCAAACAGGCAAGGCGGCTTTTTGATGAGCCCAAACCTTACACAACGTACGCCCGCACAAGCCTTGTGCCGGATCTTCGTGAACTTCAGGAAACGGTGCGAACCACAAAACGGGGCCTTGTCATCATCGGGCGACCCGATACACCCGAAGACGTGAAAGCGCTGGAAGACCTGCTGGGACGGATCGACTGGCCGGTCTTTTGCGATATCGCATCCTCGCTGAAAGGAGCGCTTCCCAAAGACAGTCAGATTTTCTCTTTGGATCACCCGGAAGCCCTTCGCTTTATCAATCAATACGATGCGGATACCATTTTGCAGTTCGGCTCCGGACTGGTCTCCAAACACTACTACGCCTCCATCTTGCCGCAAAGCCGGGCAAGGCTGATTCAGATCAGTTCCAGAAGCGGTCTTCGCGATCCGGCGCACCGGGTCAACCTGCGCATTTCCGCAGCGATTGCTGATGTTGTCCGGATGCTGGCCGATGAGAAATTCCCGACAGTGAAACCGGAGACGTATATCCGGCTGATGATGCCCATGGGCATGCTTGCCCTTCAGGTCAACAAAGTCATTGAACCGGACACACTGAGCTTCGCTGGGATCGCCTCGTCGTTAATGGCGGAAGTCCCGGAAGGCGAAGGTTTGTTTCCGGGAAACTCCATTGCCATCCGCGCATTTGACGCAGTCCTGCCTGCGATTCCGCGCAAAATCCGCGTGATTTCCAACCGCGGCGTAAGCGGCATTGAAGGCAACATCGCAACCTCGGTGGGCTTCGCCGAAGCATCAGGCCGAAGAGTCACGGCGGTCATCGGCGACATCTCATTTCTTCACGACTTGAATTCGCTCCTTTTATTGAAACAAAGCACGGTCCCCGTCGTTTTGGTTGTCGTCAACAACAGCGGCGGACGGATTTTCGAACGGCTGCCGATCTCCGATTACCCGGAAATTCTTCATCCCTTCATGACAACGCCTCATGACATGAACTTCAAGCACCTGGCCGCGCAATTCGATTTGCCCTACAGCAAAATTACCAGGCCGCAGGAGCTGACTCGCGCTTACAGAAAAGCGCTGAAAGATAAAAAATCGGCCCTGCTCGAAGTCATCGTATCGCCCGCAGATGATCTGCGGATATATCAAGCCATGCAGCAGGTTCGCCTGCCCGAAAGATAAATTGAAAGGTCAGTTTTATGATTTCAGAAATTTTTGATTCCAAAGTATGGAAACAAGTCCCCGGTTTTAAATTCGAGGACATCACCTATCATCGCGCCAAGAGCCAGGGAACGGTGCGCATTGCCTTCAACCGTCCGGAAGTCCGCAACGCCTTTCGGCCCAATACCGTGGACGAGCTTTACACGGCGCTGGATCACGCGCGCATGACGACGGATGTCGGCTGCGTGCTCCTCACCGGCAACGGCCCTTCTCCTAAAGACGGCGTCTGGGCGTTTTGTTCCGGCGGCGATCAGCGCATCCGCGGCAAAGACGGCTATAAATACGAAAAAGGCAAAAAGGTCGATCCGGGTCGTTTGGGCCGCCTGCATATCCTGGAAGTGCAGCGCCTGATCCGCTTCATGCCCAAAATCGTCATGGCCGTGGTTCCCGGCTGGGCGGTGGGCGGCGGGCACAGTCTGCATGTCGTCTGCGACCTGACGATTGCGTCGCGCGAGCACGCCATTTTCAAGCAGACCGATGCGGATGTGGCCAGTTTCGACAGCGGCTACGGCTCGGCGTATCTGGCCCGGCAGGTCGGCCAGAAAAGAGCCAGGGAAATCTTCTTTCTGGGTTTAAATTACTCGGCACAGGAAGCTTATGAAATGGGTATGGTCAACAAAGTTGTTGATCATACAAATCTGGAAAAAGTCGCGCTTGAGTGGGCAGGCATCATGAACGCCAAATCACCCACAGCCATGCGGATGCTGAAATTCGGCTTCAATCTGCCCGATGACGGCTTGGTGGGCCAGCAGCTTTTCGCCGGCGAAGCCACACGCCTGGCTTACGGAACGCCGGAAGCCGAAGAAGGCCGCGACTCCTTTTTGCAGAAGCGGCCCAAGGATTTTAAAAAATTCCCATGGCACTATTGAACATTGCCGGTTTTGACGTTTATCGATTCCGTATTCCCTTTGTCACACCGATAAAGGTCGGCCATGTTGTGTTGCATGAACGCGAAGGCTTTGTCGTGGTCCTAACGGACCGGCAAGGCAGGCGGGGCTTTGGAGAAATTGCGCCGCTACCGGGTCTGGATAAAGAAAGTCTTGACGACTGCCGCAACGATTTATCGGTTTTACGTAAACAGTTGGGAAAATGCTCTTTCAACACCGATCAGTTTGATATTGCCTCCCCCGCTTTCGGCATGATGGATTTGCCTGCAAAGTTGAATCCTCATACCCTCTTCGGACTGGAAAGCGCGCTCATGAGTCTTTATCTTCAAGAGGCCCCCCTGAGTTTGCCCGATACAATCAATATCCCGGTTAACGGGCTTTTTATTGCCGACCCGAATGATGAACAGGTGGATGTCCAGATTCAGGCGCTTCTGGCAAGGGGCATGAAGACCGTCAAAGTCAAGATCGGCCGGCTGCCCGCGGATCAGGAAATTCATCAAATTCTGCGGCTGGCCGACGCCGTTGGAAGCGATTTGCGTCTGCGCCTGGACGGCAACCGTTCGTTATCGTCTGCCGCTTATTCTCACTACTATTCGACTCTCCGTCATTTGAACGTGGAATATGCGGAAGAACCTTTACGGGCAGGAGAATCTTTGCAATCCGGGGATGTTCCCTGGCCCATCGCACTGGACGAATCTCTTCCGCGTTATATTGACCCCACCCACTCCGATGCAGCCGGAGTGCCACCCAATATTCAAACCGTCATATTAAAGCCGGGCCTGCTTTCCGGTCTTTCCGGAATGGCGGGTTTCATTGCCTCCGCCAGGAAGCGTTGCATTCGAACGGTCCTCAGTTCATCCTTTAACACCGGCGTGACACTGGCGAACCTGGGTGCGTTTTCTCAAATATTAATCATTTCAGATTTGTCATTCCGGCCCGATATGCACCGGGTAAACATCCAGCCGGAAGCCAGAAATGATTTGGAATGGCTCCCGGCCTGCGCCGGGAAGACGAACCGGGATGATACAAATTCCAGCTCAAATAGTTTAGCTATCGCCTTCGGCTTCGATACGCTGCGGTATCTGCAAGCGGACGTCATTGTACAATCTCCCGCTATTTCCGGCGGCGCAATAACGATTCCCAGAAATATGCTTGCGGATATGTCCTTAAACGTCAACGTCCTGTCCCGAGAGGATTTATGAATAGCGTGATAATTGCCTTCCTGTTTGTCATTCCGGCGAAGGCCGGAATCCAGGATTATTCAAACTGGATCCCGGCTCGCGTGCCCTTCAAGGTATTCGCCGGAATGACACCTGAAGTTGTAACGGCCTCAGATGCGAATACTAATATTGGACAGTTAGCATGACACCGTCCTTTCTCCTTGAAGACGCCATTCGTCTGGATGACCTGTTTGAAAGATACCGGAATCGTCCGGCCTTGATTGCAGACAGCGCTTCGCGTAGCTTCGGAGACGTGGAAGAAAGACTTTACTCAGTTTTGGCCCATCTGCAAGACGCGGGCGTCCGCAAGGGGAATTCCGTGGCCCTCCACGGCGCAAACAGCGAGCTGCACCTTTATCTTTTTCTGGCATCCTGGATGATGGATTTTCTGTATATCCCGCTCGATTTCAAAGCTCCGCTTAGCGCTCTTCTTTCCGATACGCCGGTTGATTTTCTGGTGACGGATACCCGGTCTCAGATGGTTGATAAATGTATTGTGGTTTCTCCGGATAAATTACTTTCCGGATGCCTAATCGAGTCCGGCATGACGTTGCCGGGCGGATTTCATAATACCCCGCCGTCCGCCATTCCCTTTGATCAGGAAGCCTGCGCCATCTTTACGTCCGGCTCTACAGGCCACCCCCGCGGCATTGTGCACACGGTCGGCAACTACCTTTTCAGCGCCCTGGGGACCAACGAATTCATTGGCCTTGAATCGTTCGACCGCTGGCTTTTGAGTCTGCCGCTTTTTCATGTCGGCGGGGTATTGATCTGGGTCAGAACGCTGCTTGCAGGCGCCACCTGCATTTTACCCGACCCTCATGTTAATCTGGACAATGCCATCAGACAGCACCGCCCCACCGTCATTTCGCTGGTTCCGGCCCAGTTAATCCGTTTGATCGAAAACGATGAAATGATTTCCATCATGAGAAACATGAAAACCATCATGCTGGGCGGCGCGCCCTCTCCCGGCTGGCTTATCAACAAGTCGATAAACCTGGGCCTTCCCATTATGCCAACTTATGGATGCACGGAATCCTGCGCGCAGGTCACGGGCGTCGTCCGGGGAAGCTCCCGTCACGCATATCATACAACCGGAAAAGTTCTTCCCTATCGGGATATTCGCATCTCGGATAATGGCATCATCCTGCTGGGTGGTAAAACACTGTTCAAGCGATACCTGCATGAACCTGTTGCCAGTTCTTTCGATTCCAATGGTTTTTTCAAAACAGCCGACAGCGGCAGGTTTGACGATAAGGGCAATGTGATCATATCCGGGCGAACCGACGGCGTCTTCATCTCGGGCGGAGAAAATATTGCGCCACAGGAAATTGAACAAGCCCTGCTCAAACTCGACGGCGTCATCACGGCCATTGTCGTACCCGCGCCTCATCGTGAATTCGGGTTGACACCGTGGGCGTTTGTGGAAACATTGGAATCTTTCAACGAAAAAGACATGCTCGATAATCTCCGCAAACACATGCCCGGCTATAAGCTCCCCAAAAGAATTATCCGGCTTTCACCGGACCACCTTCAGGGCAAAATGAAAGTCGGCCGCGAGAAACTGACTGAGCTGGCCCGTTCATTGGCCTGCGATTCAGAAAACATGTCACAATCTATTACTCTGCATTATGAAGAAACAGGCGCTGCTGATGCGCCGGCGCTTGTTTTTCTCCACGGTTTTATGGGACAGGCCCAAAATTGGAAGATCATCATGGATTTGCTGGCCGATTCTTTTCGCTGTATCGCCTTTGATCTCCCCGGACACGGGGCGTCTCTTTTCAGCGCAAGTGATCGATTAAATAAACTACGGGACATGGAAGACACGGCCCGCCTGATTCTGGAAGATCTGGATACGCTTGGTGTTGAGCGCTTCGCGCTTTACGGCTATTCGATGGGCGGCCGGATTGCCCAGCATATCGCTATAGCCGCACCGGAGCGCATCGCATGCCTCATCCTGGAATCGGCATCTTTTGGCATTGCCGATCTAAGCGTTCGGAAGGAGAGGCTGAAAAATGATCAATCTCTTTTGTCCCAAATCAAAACGCAAGATGACTTCCGGATTTTTCTGGATAACTGGTACAACATGTCTCTTTTCCAAACCCTTCCCGGCACGGCGCATCTGCAAAACCTTATTGAAGATAAAGTCCGTCATCCGGTTGCGGAATTTCAGCGGGCGCTGAATCTTTTGAGTGTTGGCGGACATGACTTTCTGGCCGAAAAACTGGCGGCCTGCCGTATTCCCATTCATTATTTTTGCGGGGAAAAAGACGAAGCTTACTGTCAAACAGCCAATGAAACTCAAAAAGCGCTGCCCGCCATGACGGTTACAATTGTTCCCAACGCCTCCCACAATATTTCTCTTCAATATCCTCAGGAGATTGCTCGCGCCATTGGCGAGATTCTGATATAAGGCCCGTCGTATGAATGCGCAGAAATTAAAAGCATGGGTGCAGGCCAGCCGCCCGCCCTTTTTCATAGCAACACTCATTCCGCTTTGCACGGGCGCCGTCGTCGCGGACAAGCAGGGCGCATTTTCCGCTTTGCCGTTTGCCCTCATCCTCTTTGCCTCTTTTCTGGTCCATTTCGCCACCAACATCGCCAATGATTATTTCGACCACATGCAAGGCACGGACGCGGGCGATTCCATCGGCGGCTCCCGCGTGCTTCAGGAAGGCAAGATAGAACCTTCCGAATTGCGAAGAGCGATCATTCTCCTTTACATCGTGGCATCCGGAATCGGACTGGGCCTTGTCCTGTCATTGAAGCTGTGGGCGGTGCTTCCGCTTATGGCGATCGCGGCATTCAGCAGTCTGTTCTATGTCGCCCCGCCCATCCGTTACGGCTATCACGGCCTGGGCGAAGTGTTTGTCGGCCTCAACATGGGGCCGGTCATGGTGCTGGGTTGCTCCTGGGTCTTACTGGGACGTGTAGACTGGACGGCGCTGCCGGTTTCCATTCCCATCGGGCTGATGGTCTCTCTTATTCTTTACTATCAGAGTATTCCGGACATCGACACGGATGAACAGGCGGGAAAACGCACGCTGGCTGTGCGGCTGGGTAAAAAGAAGGCGCTGGCGGGCCTGTGGGTTTACTGGGGTATGATTTACCTGAGCATCGTGGCGTTAATCGTTTGCGGCCGCTTATCGCCTCTGGCCTGGTGCACATTTTTCACCAGCCCGCTTCTGGTCCGCCTGTGGCTTTTGACCCGCACAGTCA
Organism: uncultured Smithella sp.; assembly: GCA_964525155.1. Taxonomy (GTDB): domain Bacteria; phylum Desulfobacterota; class Syntrophia; order Syntrophales; family Smithellaceae; genus UBA8904. The sequence continues at coordinate 39,351 of CAZGDK010000013.1, forward strand.
AAAACTGGCCCGAACTGGACAACTTCGGCAAATACATCCGCATCTTTTACTTTGCAAACGGCCTGATCATCATCTTGGCGCTTTGGGGCACGTAAATTACAACCCGCCCCGCCGTTTATACCCCTTCGCGACAGCAGCTGCGATGGCCACCGTTACCCCCATGGCGGTCGCGGCAATCCAGCCCATGCCGGCAAGAGTAACCCCCAGCATCAGCAAAATCGTATGAACCCAGCTGCCCACGGCGTCCGATCCGCGATAGATCACGGTATCGATCACGTTTTTGGCCAGATACTTTTCCTGCGGCGTTGAAACGGTGTAAAGCATGTCACGGGCCGGTTTTCCCAATCCGTATTCGGACGCCCGCCTCACAACATTGGTCACGGCAAACGTCATCAGGACGGGATTAAAGGCAATGGGGATGAAGGAAAGGCAGCCGATGACCGCCAATCCCAGAAGAGGCGCCTTGATGCCCCAGCGCGCCGTGAGTGTCCCGACGACAAGGCTTTGCAAAACGAGCGTGGCGATGTTTGTCCAGAAGTCGAAGCGCGCGAAAAAAGCCGTTCGCGCCTCCGGTGTGCTGAAGGCCTCTTTGGCCAGACGCCCCAACTCAATATAGGCAAACATGGCGACGATGGAGCCGATCATCACGAGTGCCGCAATGCCCAAAAGAAACGGCGAACGAAAAACCAAAATAATCCCCTGCCAGCCCGATCCTCCGAAGGCCGGTGGATTTTCAATCTCCTTGGATGGATTGCCGCGTGCAATGCGCCCCAGAAGCACCAGACAAACCGTCGCCCCGCATAACAGGATCGCCGCGATGACGGTCAACCCGCTGTTGCCGAAGCGCGAGGCAAACATCTGGGCCAACGCGGGCCCCAGAAGGCCGCCCAGACTGCCGCCCGCGGCAATCACGCCGAAGAGCCTGCGGCCCTGCTGGGCATTCCAGATGTCCGCCATGAAACTCCAGAAGACGGAAATGACAAAAAGATTGAAGACGGTCACCCAAACATAAAAAATGCGCGTACTCCAGACTTCATACTCAGGCCGTGTGAACGCGCAGGCAAACATAATCAGGTTGACGACGGCAAATACATAAATGCCGGGCAGCAGCCTGTGGCGCGGAACGCGCGCCATCAGCATCCCGAAAAGCGGCGTGATGGCCAGCATGGCGACCAAAACAACCACGCTCAGGAATTTCACCTGATCCGTGCCGGTGCCTGCGACAAGGCCGTCGCGCACGGGGCGCAGGATGTAATAGGACGCCAAAAGCAGCAGAAAATAAGAAAACGATAAAACAAGCGTTGTGGCTTCGCCGCGTTCTACGGCCAGATTGGGTTTCAGATTCATACGATCCGTTTTGATATTATCCCTTCGCACCAACGTATTAACGGTCCAATAATCGTAACGACATATAACCAGTGTACAGCATGGTCGTCACCCCGGCGAAAGCCGGGGT
>CAZGDK010000014.1:0-38991 GCA_964525155.1 uncultured Smithella sp.
CCAAACTTTATGTCAGCGAAAAAGCGCACGTCATCATGCCGTATCATCGCAGCCTTGATCAGGCGCGCGAAGCAAAAGCGTCGGGCAAAAAAATCGGAACCACCGGTCGCGGCATCGGCCCGGCTTACGAAGACAAGGTGAACCGCACGGGCATCCGCGTGGGCGATCTATACGATGAAGACTTGTTTCGGGAAAAACTGCATCATGCCCTGGAAGAAAAGAATTTCCTGCTGAAAAATTTTTTCGGCGCCGAACCTCTGTCCGAAGAAAAAATCGCCGTGGAATATCTGGCATATGCAGAAAAAATCAAACCGTTTGTCGCGGACACCTCCATCATTCTGGATGAGGAAATCAAGAAGGGTAAAAAAATCCTTTTTGAAGGCGCTCAGGGCTGCCATCTGGACATCGACCATGGCACTTACCCCTACGTGACATCGTCCAACACGGCGTCCGGAAACGCGGCCTGCGGCAGCGGCATAGGCCCCAACGCTATTTCCAACGTGGTGGGCATTGTGAAAGCTTATACGACCCGTGTCGGCGAAGGTCCGTTTCCCACGGAGCTCAAAGACGCCGTAGGCGAGCGCATTCAGCAAATCGGCCAGGAATTCGGCGCCACCACCGGACGGAAACGTCGCTGCGGCTGGCTGGACATGGTTTTAGTGCGCCATGCCGTGCGGGTCTCCGGCATTGCAAAACTGGCCATCACAAAACTGGACGTTTTGACGGGGCTCGACAAACTTAAAATCTGCACGGGTTATCGCCTGGGAGAAAAACTGATCAACGCTGCGGCGCCGGCCAGCCTCAAGGCCCTGGCCGCATGCATTCCCGTATATGAAGAATTTGACGGCTGGCGGGAAAACATCGCACCGGCTTTAAAAATGAGCGAACTGCCGGAAAACGCCCGCAAATATTTGAAACGCCTGGAAGAACTCTCCGGCGCGAAAATCGTTCTGGTTTCCGTGGGCGCGGGCCGCGAGGAAACCATTCAGTTGGAAAATCCGTTTCAAGATTGAAATTTTCGAGTTTCTTCTTGACATCCGTTACCCCAGCTGCTAGAAGCCGTTGTTCTTAAAAACGAACACACGTGGGCCGTTAGCTCAGCGGTAGAGCAGCGGACTTTTAATCCGTTGGCCGCGGGTTCAATCCCCGCACGGCCCACCAGAAAAATGAAAGGTTTCCGAACAAAAACGGAAACCTTTTTTTGCGCCCAAGATTTTCTTGACACACGTAAACACCCATCTTATACTTCGCCCCGCAAAACGGACGTTCTTATAATAAATCATAAGGGCAATTTGTTTTGAACCATACGGCACAACAGAGGTTCTCCGGCCATCCGGACTCTCTCTAATAAAAAAGACATGGAAAGGAACAGGAGGTATTTATGTATAAGATTGATCTGCTAAACAAGATTTCGGAAAAAGGCTTGAGCCTTTTTACAGACAAGTATGAATATCGCACGGATATTCCCGATGCGGACGGCATCCTGGTTCGAAGCAAGGAAATGAAAGACATGACGCTGCCGTCAAGCGTCAAAGCCATTGCCCGCGCCGGCGCCGGCGTCAATAATATTCCCATCGACAAATGTTCGGAAAAAGGCATCGTCGTTTTTAACACCCCCGGCGCCAACGCCAACGGCGTGAAGGAGCTGGTCATTCTGGGCATGCTTCTGGCCTGCCGCAATGTGGTAGGCGGCATCGCCTGGGCCAAAGGCCTGGTGGGCGAAGGAGACAAAGTGCCTGATCTGATCGAAAAAGGCAAATCCAAATTCGGCGGTACCGAGATTATGGGCAAGAAACTGGGCGTTGTGGGCCTGGGCGCCATTGGCACCATGGTCGCCAACACCGCCGAGAGCATGGGCATGGAAGTCTGGGGATACGATCCGTTTTTATCCATCGAAGCCGCCTGGAAGCTGTCGCGCAACACCAAGAAGGCGCCGAGCCTGGACAAGCTTCTTGCCGAATGTGATTTCATTTCGCTGCATGTTCCCCAGAACAAGGACACCAAGGGATTTATCAATTCCGACAAGTTTGCCATCATGAAGAAGGGCGTGGTCATCCTGAATTTCGCCAGAGGCGGCCTCGTAGACACCCCGTCTTTGAAGAAAGCCGTCGCCGACGGCATCGTCGGCTGCTACGTCACGGACTTCCCGGATGAAGAAGTCATCAAGACGGACAAGGTCATTCCCATTCCGCACCTGGGCGCATCCACCGAAGAATCGGAAGAAAACTGCGCCGTCATGGCGGCCCTGCAGCTCATGGATTTCCTGGAAAACGGCAACATCAAAAATTCCGTCAATTTCCCGGAATGCGCACTCGATCGTTCGGGCAAGGCCAGAATTACCGTTGCAAATAAAAACGAGCCCGGCATGATTGAAAAGATCACGCATCTGCTGGCGGACAACAAACTCAACATCGCCGACATGATCAACAAAAGCAAAGCGAATCTGGCTTATAATATTATTGACCTGGAAGGCGATGTCAAAGCCGACCTGGTTGCAAAAATTCAGGCCATCGGCGGCGTTGTGGCGGTAAGAGTGCTTTAATCATCTCCCAGACGCATTTCATGCGCGCTAAACTGGAAACGACAAAGGGGGTTCGGCGACAAGCCGGCCCCCTTTTTTGATTTTCTCAATCCCCTCCGGACCCTGATGACACCCGTGAGGCATCCCTTTGCACGAAAACGGAAAACTTGCCTCCTAATGATTGGGGATGGAAACGCCCATAATTACTTCTCCGTTTGGCGCATAATGGGTTCGGGTAAAACCGGTCACTTCCGGCAATGCGCCGGAGACGCCCGAACCGGGCAATGTTACAACCTCTACGACAACCCTGATCCATCCGTATTCCGCCGCCTGCTCCCCGGCCAGGCGTTCATAACTGCGCCATATGCCTTGATTGATGCCGGTTGAGCCGCGACCGCGCATGGGCGCAATATTGCTCATGACGTCAATATCTTCCAACGCATCAGGATAACTTGCAGCGGCCTCTCTCGGCATCAGATGCCCGCGCTCAAATTCTGTTCCTGTATAATCTTGATGCCTCAATTGATATTCAGATGGAATCATTTCACTGATTCCGAATCGGCTCGGTCTGGCGGGCAGCGTCTCGTTCACAGGCGCTACCTGCATATATTCAACAGATCTGGGTAAACGCGTCACTGGATCGAAATTTGTCCTCATTCCAAAGGCGACTTCAGAAGTTGTGTACAAATGAAATTCCATGCCGGTTCTTCCATAAGTCCCGACATCAAGAGGTTCTGGAAGAGAAACGGGCTCGCCGGACAGATCCACCGGATGAGGCTCCAGCGCTTCCGAACACTCCGGACGTTCGGTCGCCAATTCGAGAGGCGCTTCCAAACCAAGCGCGGTTCGGCCAAAGCCGCTTTCACGACCGGCATAGTTGGCGTCCAGATCCCGCATGACCCATTCATAGGCAGGGCTTTCCGGATCAAGATAGGTTGTCCGGGCGCTCCATTCGTTTGAATAATTTTCCAGACTCTCGTAGGTGTTGAGTACGCGCGTTCCGTCGGGCCGCATGTATTCAGTGGTAATTCTTAAGGGATCAGGCGTAACCGTAAAAGCTACCCGGCTCCGTCCCCCTTCCGGTAACGGATACTCAACAAATTCCGTTATCGGTCTGCCGGCGGCGATGACGTCAAACATTGTTCCCTGAATATCGGCAGGGGCAGGCATTCTGAGAATAAGAACATTATTGGGATTGGGATGATAATGCAGCACTGTATCGTACCCTTCGGGCACCGACACGGACAATTCGCCCCCTGTTCGAACCAGATAGGCGCCGTCTGTCCGATTACGGAAGATTGCGCTCTCGCTTTCAGGGGCCAGCGACAGGGCTTCTTCATACCGACAGTAGGCCTCGCGCAACGGTTCCGCCTCCGGGGGAAGGTTCAACGGGCTTCCCGGTTCCAGACTTGTGCGCATGGCAACCTCCATCCATGCCTCATGTTGTTGCCGGAAGAACTCGGGCGTGCCGGGCTCCGCTGCAGGAGGGGTCGATTCTGCGCCTGTTCTTGATGCAATGATCGTTTCATCGCGGCCGGATCCGGCCATTGTCCGTTCCGACGCCGCACGCTCATAGGCTTCGTTGAACCCGCTGCCTGCCGTTGCCGTTCGCGATTCACGCAAGGTGATGGATTCGCCGGTGCTTCTACGCGTCACTCTCAATACAGACAATTCGTTCTCCACCGTTGGCGAAACGTCATAACCGCGCTCCCGATAGTATTGCGTAACGTCTTGTGCCATCCCCCGGTTAAACATCCAAACATCACCCTGAGCGCGCAGACCGGCCCTCGCGCTGAACAACACTTCGGACATGGCGTTGGTATGCGCCTCAAGGCGCGCCGCCGTGCTCTCCAGGGCCGCCTGCATGGCCGGGTCGGTAGCCGCCATCATCCGTATTCGAGGATCAGCCGTCATTTCAACCTGTAGACGGTTTGCTTCCGAAGCCAGCTGTTCGGCTCTGGCGGACAATTCCCCGAAAGCGGCATTATCCGTTTCACCCGATTGACTGGTGCGCTCCATCAAATCGCGCATCTCCTGTGCCATTGACATCCGCCGGGATTCCAGAAATCTCATTTGCACTTCATAATTTCCAAAACGATATGCAAGACGAAGCTGCATCCGTTCAAATAACGGACGCGACAGCAAGCCGGCGGTATGCATCGCACCCAGCATGATGGCATTTTGCCCCGTAATTTGCAAAAACTCGCCGAATTCCGGCAGACGCCTCTCATTCATCACAAACTGCGCGGTGCCGATGCCTTCAAACAGACTGAATACCGCCGCCATTTCACCCGCGTGGGGCAACCCCACGCGGCCGCCCAGCATTCGGCCCAGACGACCGATGTATTTTGCCGCTCCGAACGTCGCCATGTTAAGAGCAAACTGCGTACCGGCTTCCCAGAGAAGTCCACCGGCCGTTTCCTCTTCCGGGTGCTCGTAACCACTAAGACCTTCGTTCGGGTCACGATCAAATAACGCGCGCTCACCGGCCATGTTCGCTCCCGTGAATACGGCGGATTCCAGCGCCAGAAGACCGAGGCTTCCTTCCGCGACAAATCCCGCGCTGACGGCGGCTGATCCGACGCCCCATGTCAGCAAGCCGGCCGCAACCATAATGCCGACCCTCACCAAAAAATCCGAAAAATTGATAAAATCATATATTTCTTCATAAAAGCGACGGTAAGCGTCTTCGCTTTCCCATAGGGCGGCAACGCGGCCCATGACTTCGGCGCGCTCTTCATCACTTTCGGCATCTTCATACTCGGCAAGCAGATTCTGCAAATTCACCACCAGGTTTTCCAGCTTTTCATCATTGTCGGCAAGGCACTGTGTGAACGCGGCGGAGGAATTCCCCATTTGCTGGAATGCAACCAGCGCCTGGTGCAGCTGCGCCAGAATGCGGAATCTGTCGTTCATGCGATCAACGATTTCCGCGGCTTCGTAGGCAAGCTCTGCGCCCTGCCTGCGGTCGCCGCTGCGATTCGCGGCGCGGCCCTCTTCAACGAGCTGACGCAGTTGCTCCAGGTCCGACTGTTGAGGTTCTTCCGAGGTCGCGCGCATCTGTTCCCGTTCTTCGGTTACGTCCAGGCTCATCAATACGGAATCGTCACCCGTGTCGGCAAAGATGTCCCGCATCTGCGTATTCATTTCTTCGCCGGATAAGTGAACCACGAAAAAAGGAAACATCACCATCCGCATTTCAGCAGCCTGATACAGCGTCTCAGCGGTCTGCGACTGGTCTGAAAAGGCCAGGGCCAATGCATAAAGATCGCGGATATCCTCCAATTCGCGCGTCACCGTATACGAGTCACGATATCTTGTTAATAATTGAGGAAGCAGCACAATGGCGCGACTTGCGTTGCTGGCAATGTTGATCTGCCTTTGAATCATGCCGGCATAGCTGGTCAATTGGGAATGATCAGTCATTAACTGGTCTTGAAAATGAATCAGACGAAGCCTCAACGCAGTAAACAGATCACGATAACGCCCGTGACGCCGAATGATGGAATCAAGCTGCAGCAATGCCGCATCAAACATATCCAGCGTGTCCGGCAGGCTTGCGTTTTCAAGGACAGGGGTTGCGCGTTCCAGAACCGCCTCCATGGCGTCGGAATTTCCGGTTTGCACAATCGTTTCGCAATCAAACTCCGTTCCATGCACATATCGTTCAGGCGTGACCAGGTTTATCAGGAGATTATCGTCTAGCCCCAGGCGTCTTCGTTCCTCATCACGCGCGCCCTCCAGCATTGACTGAACGGAATAACGGCGCACAAGAGCGCGGATTTCTCCAATGGTAATGATCTGTACATACACGGTCTCAGGCGGGTAAATGACCTGCACATCGCGCATGAGCGGATTGTGAAAACCGGTAAAGAGATCATAAACGTTCTGCTCCCGCCCCGTATAGCTAAAATAGTCAAGATCCCCTCCGCCCAGGGTTAAACCAACTGTCGGCCGGCGCAACAAATCCGGAGAAATGACGGGTAATGCAATATCACTTTCCGCTATGCCGGTTTGAGACAGTTGTGCGCCGTCCCATGTATAATAGGTCGCTCCCTGACGGTTCTGCAAAGCAATGTCCTGGGCCTGGGGCCCGCCGATGATGATAAACCGGTCCTGCATCCGCAGTGCCGGCTGCCCCTCAATATCCAATACCATCACGATACTGTCCTGGGCGGGAAGAATTAATTGCGCGCCTGATCCAAGCTCGGACCATTCATCTTGACCTTCCTGACGCATGGATAGCGCCCTGTCTAAACCCGACAAATTAATCGGTTCTTCAACAATCAGCCCGCCGCTTGGCGCAATAATCGGGAAACCGGATTCAAATGACACGCCCTGCGGCCCTAAACGAAAGCCGGATTGAAAACCGAGATTCTCAAACGGAGATCGGTTTTGCTCTTCCTGATACCAGGAACGTCTTGACGCCAGGTGACCAAAGTCTCCGCGCGGATCAATCCGGACCGTCACGATTTCCTGGTCTTCCCTGTCCAGCACGTTTCGGTAATTTTCCGGTGACTCAACAATTTGGGATAATTCACCAACCGGCTCGCCATAATCGGTCTGCGGTGTATAATGAGACGTTACGTCCGCCGGCAAATCGAACATATTGAATGACGATTCCCCGGCAGACGCTGCAGGCCCCATTGCGATGGACGGCCGGAAGTCATTTTGCCGGATGACCGGCTGTTGCGATTCCCGCTCCGGATTCAATCCGAAATTGAATGGCGCTTGCCCCCTTGATCTTAAAAAGATAACCACGATCTCTGGCGTTGCGGCTAAGGAAGATGTGGAAAGAGAGATATCCGGCAGGGCAAATTCCTGCAGAGGGTGTTCCCGGCGAGCGCGCTGTTCAAAATAAACAAGCCTCCAGTCCGGTGTTAAAAGAGTCGGCTGGAATCGATAACCGGTTTGGCCGTCTATAAAAACCTCTTCAAGCTCGCTTGCCAAATTGGAATTGCCGTAAATCTCCTCCGCAACAGCACTGATGTCTCCGGGATTGAGAGGCCAGACAATATCAAGGCCGCGTTCGGGTAAATAGGAAAAGGTGCGGGAAGGCTCAAGCTCCCGCATATTACTTTCCCCGAGGGGAAATCGCTGGATAACATTCTGCGCAACGTTGGCAGGCGTTGCCCTCCCAGACATGCCTCCGGCCCCTTGTTGTATCACGTGCGCCGTCTCATGGGCCATTAACGAAAGGTCATTTGGGCTTTGCCCTTCTCCGAGATAGATATGATTGTTATGTGTAAACGCCTTTGCCTCTATGGAATGAGCTGCTTGATTGGCCTGGGCGTCCGAGTGCACTTTTACACAGCTCAAATCGTCGCCTAAAACAGGTTCGATCCTTGAGCGGACATGTCCAGGCAGAGAACTACCGCCCGAAGGAGATTGGATGATCCGGAGAACCTTCTGAGAAGACGTTTTGTCTCCGGATTCATTTTGCGCTTTTAATAATTGAATCGGCTTCGTTTGGGCGCTATCATTTCCCAAGGCGGTAATCCGGGAGTTGCCGGAAGCAGGAGCACGCAGGACCGCATTGGAGACCTGGTCCGCTTCCCGTTCATAATCGTCATCCGGTGCGCCTGTTGCCAGCCTCGGGAAAACACCTGGCCGATCCTGATCCTCGTCCTCTTCAGCCCGGGGGACAACCGGAGGAGGCAAAGCGGACGCCGCATACCGCTGCAAGAAAAGAGGCGTGCCTGCTGACTTAAGAACCTCTTCAGACTCAACCGCCTGCTTCTCCTCCACAATTGAGTCAGATCCTTGAGGCTTTTTCTGCGGTTCTCTTTTTTGCGGGGCGGCAGCTGTCTGCATAACGGCCTTTTTAGTCTTCCACTTTGAAGATCTTCAATTCCTGCGGAATCTGTTTTCCCAGCTTATGGTATTCGTCCATCAGGGCGAAAACGACATCGTCCATGGTAATGGACCTGCCGCCGTGTTTGGCGATGACGGCGGCGGTCAGAACGACGTTGCGGATATGGCCGCCGCTTAAGTCGCATTGCACGGCCAATTGATTCAAATTGCCCTTGGAAAGCGTATGAAACGACCCCAGATGGCAAAGCCAGATTCCGCGGCGCTCTTCCGGACCGGGCAGTGAAAAATCAATCATGACATCCAGCCTGCGGGTAAAGGCGGAATCAAACCTGGCTTTGCTGTTGCTGGTCAGGACCACCACGCCGCCGTAGGTTTCGATGCGCTGCAAAAGGTAGTTGGTCTGGGCGTTGGCAAAGCGGTCGTTGGCGTCCTTGACATCGGTTCGTTTGCCGAAGAGCGAATCCGCCTCGTCAAACAAAAGCACCACATCGTCCTGCTCGGCCCGCCCCAAAAGTTGAGACAGGTTTTTTTCGGTTTCTCCGATATACTTGCTGGTGATGGAAGCCAAATCCACGCGATAAAGAGGCAGACCCAGGCGGGTGGCAAGCCAGCTTGCCGCCAGGGTCTTGCCTGTTCCCGAAGGACCGGTGAAGAGGGCCTTGACGCCCATCTGGTAGCGGGATTGCAGCGTAATCCCCAGACCGTCTCCCAGACGCTCGCGCAGGCGGCATCGCTGTTCCAGCAGGTCCAGTTGCTGCCGGGTCTGGTGGCGGACAATCAGGGCCTTGTCGGTGATTTTCGACTTCACAGGCTGTGCCAGGGAGGTAAAGCCTTTGTTTTCTCGGAGCCAGGCCGCCTCCCGGATTTCATCGATGCCGACAGATGCTTTTTCCCCGATGAGGGCCTGACGCCGGGCAAGCCCCGCCAGTTCAACAATCCGGTCCGCGCCGTGAACATGATCAGAAGCGAGCAGGCCCGCTAATTCGGAATTTCCCAGATGCGCCTCCCACAATATTTTGCGCTCGTGAGGCGTGGGAACCGGAATGCTCCAGCCGGTCACCCGGCCGCGCGGCGATTCAAAAGCGCCGTCTTGTCCCGCCAAAACCAGAACCGGCCCTTCATAGCCCAAGACGGCGGGCAGTTTGACCTGATCGCCGGGACCGCACTCATATTGAAAGACCGGCAGAAGTTTCCGGAGCCGGCACATCGGCCCCAGCGCGACAAGGGCTTTGTCCCGATCCTCGATAAACAAAGCCAGGCGGCAAAGCTTACAGGCAATATGACGGGCAGCCAGTTTTCTTTCCCTGTCGGATGAAGACCGGATGATCAGATAATCGTTCGATCCTTCACGAAGCGACGCGGCCTGTCGGGACGCCTGTCCGGCAATTGAAGACGGCAGGTCAAAGGCCGGGGCATCCGCATCCAGATAAGCGCCGGGCCAGTAAAAATCGCCCGCCGATACATTGAGCGCCACCGGTGTGTGAAGTTTCAACGATCGCTCCGGAAGCGGCGCCATGTCATTTTGCGCCTGCACCAACCCCAGTTGAACCGCTTTTGAGCTTGCCAGCCGTGACATGACGGCCCCTGCGGATTCTCCTTCGGCAAGGCCGGCTTCCAAAAGAAGGGCCGCAAGCAGGCTCAACGTGGGCCGCGACCCGCCCATGGGCTGCTGCAGATAGGCAAGAGAGCGCCCGACCATGGGATCTGTTTCCACCAGATAGCAAAGCCCGACTGCGACAAGGTCACAGGGGGTGCGGTCCGCCTGTTCGATAAGACACATCAGATTTTCTTCAGCCGCACGCGCAGGATCAAAGGGCTCGACCGCCGCGTCATCCTGCAGGGCTTGAGGCAGGCCGATGATGGAATGGTCACGCTGCATCAGATAAACCGCTTCGGCGTGCGCGGGGTGCAGCCGCTGTTCCGCCGGAAGCAGACGGGCCAAAAGCCCCAATACCCATTGCGTGAAGCTTACGCTTTGTCGGGGATCGGAGCTGGAGACGATTTTCGGAATGTGAACCGTGTTCGGCATAATCAGTGTGCTCCTCCTACATAATGAAACTGAATCACTTTGCTAAGCCAGGGCGTCCAGCCGGGATCAATATCAAGTCCCGCCATGCGAACCCGGACATCCAGGCCATTGATGGGCATCGACACATCCAGATGCGTTCGGGTGGCGGCGATCCAGGCAGGCCGTCGAATCAGGCCGGAAAGATCCATGCCCGCATAAAGCCCTACATAACGGTTCATGGCCAGAACCATATTATCCACCAGACGATCCACGGTCCAGGGCTGCGATGGCGCACGGTGAAGAGGTTTATCAGATGCCTGAAGCCAGGACTCAACCCGGAATCTGTTTTTCGGCGACCATACGCCCAAAACCAAACGTTCTTTTTCATCCAGAATCAATCTGTGCCCCGGCGCTCCCGTGATGCGGCTGATGCAAAAACGACGGTTCCCGGCAGGCGACGGATAAAGAATTCTTTGCCATGGAGAAGGCGCCGCAAACGGGACAAATTTCCGGGAGGGTTCGGGCCTTTCCCCCAGAAAGCAGACAGCCGGATCATTGGCCGGAATATTCAACCGGTCGGCGCACCGAAAGAGAATCCGTTGGGCCACTTTTAAATCTTCATATTCGGGATTGGCTTCAATAAGCCCGGCTATGCCCAGCCTTTTTAAAAGAGAAATCAAAAAAACGAAGCCTGCGTAATCGCTTGCGTCGCCGGCGAAACCGCAAAACGGAAGCCGCCATTCCGTCAGGGTATGCGGTTGAAAGGGGGCTTGCGTGTATTCCGGATTTTCCGGCTCCGCAACCGCAGGCCAGACATCCGTGGGGGCGGCATTTACTTCATGTCTTTCTTGGCGAATCTCTTTTTCCGGAATCGGCTTTTCGGAAAGAAACGATTGTTTGCTTATATCATCCTGCGCACAGACAAGGTCTTTTGTTTCCAGCGCCAAAAGCGACGTTAAAAACGGATCTCTTTTAGAAGGTAATAAGCCATCGCTGTAATCATCCGCCCGGACATCGGGTTTTGTTTGGCAAGGTAACGCTGCCTGAGCCTCTTTGGCCGGCATGGGAACCGGCGTCTTTTCAATATGCAAGACGCCGCTTTGCGTCTCGGCCAAAGCGGCAAAAAGCCTGTTGACCTGCGCCGGCGTTGCGCTTCTTCCCATGCGCGCCAGAACGAGAGATGCGCAGAGCATGGTCCTGGAATCAAATACGGACCACAGGCGAACCGCCCGGGCAAGAGTGTTTTGCGCGCAAGGCACACGTGACAAGAACTCTCGCAAAGCCTGTCTTTCCATCTCGCCGCCCTCCTTTTTTACAGACGGTGAAACCATGTTGAAATCGGGCGCAGGGGCATGCCCCATATTGACAAGCAGGCGGGCCGCTTCGTTTCGTTCCAGGGCGTTTAAAACATCCGGCAGCGTTTTGGTATCGAATAGCGGCTCCAGCACAAAGGCCATGCCCTGCATGCCCGCTTTTTGCTTTGAAACTTGCGCAAGAATCAGAAGATAACTTTCCCTGGACGTAAGCTGCGGATGCCAGCCCCTGACGGCTGAAGACCAGTACCAGGAAACCGGCCGGGCATTCTCCGCAAGACGTTTTATCAGAAAGCGATGGGGGGACGGCTCATCGGGAAACCAGACGATGGACGCATCAGGTTGTTCCGGTGCATTTTCCGTAATAATGATGGGTCTGGTATGCCGAAGCAGATCATCGATCTTTCGGGACAGAACAAGGCTGGACACGGACGGACTGCATTTGCCCAGTTCAAGCCTGCGCACATAAACCATGCCGTTTGCCGGCAGGCCTGAAAAGGCGGCTGTCCGCAAGGCGTCTTCCAGAACAAAATTCATGCGCGGCACATAGGCTTTATCCGGGGTTCGAATGCAAAGTTTTCGAACGGTGCAATGGGCCGCCATGACGTCCTCTTTCTAATATCTGGACTTTGAATATTTACCCGAGGCAAATTTGACCTGCGCCCCTTTATCGATATTGAAGTCCGCGGCCCCTCCGGAGGCTTGCGTGACTTGAACGCGGGTGGCATTTTCGCCCACATCGGTGACCACACCCTGGACGGCCATCGCCTGACCGGTAAATACGGTGGCCAGCATGCCGACTTTAATTTTCCCCTGATTGACGGTGATGTCGATAAAATCCCCCACTTTCCCGGTGGACGGCGCGCCGACATATCCTTTGACGATGGCGCTCACCGGAGCGTGTCCGGCCAGAAGGATGCAGACGCGCACCAGATCGTTCATGGTTTCGCGTGCCCGGTCGACAGCCACGTCAACCTGCGAAAAGAGCCAGTCGACCATGTTTTGCAGATCGCGGCGGAAGATAAAATCAAGTTTATCAAAAGACGGAAGCGTCTCCAGATGCCGCAAATCAACCGGTTTGTCATAGATGCTCATCAGATTGGCCCATTGCAGCTTGACGGCCGGCTCCAGTTCATTGCACAAATGATAGAGGCTGACGGCGACGTCCTCCAGGTTTTCCATGATCTCCGCGGCGCTTACGGCCAGTTTCGAAAATCCCTTTCCTTTTTCCATCAAATCCGCAAGCGACACCTGGCTTTCGGCCGAATCGGCAAGCTGCGCCCATGTTTTGGCATTCAATCCCGTCAGGTCGGAAGCGGTCTTTTGCTTGGCCATATCCTGCCGGTATTGCCGGTTGGCCGAAACGATTTTGCCCATTGCCTTACCGTACGCATGGGTATTGTAAGTCTTGTAGGATTTGGTCTCGGCGGCGACGGATTCGCTGAGAATTTTATAGGTCCTGTTTTTCGACTGCTTCATGACATCGACCAAAACGGACGGCTCATTCACCAGTTTGACCAGCCCTTTGGCGTCCGTCAGCCACGCCAGAGGCACTTCACGGAAAACATCCAGCATCTCGGCAAGTTCGCCTTCGGCTTCGAAGTCCTCGGCCAGGCACGCAGGCACCGGATTGGCATATTCCGCATAAAGAGGGACAGACGGCACATCCAGCCGCGCATCGACCAGCCGGGGCCGCACAAACACAAGCGATGTAACATAGGCGTCGATGATGGCCCGGCGCCTTTCATTAATGGCCGCAAGCCGGGACTTTTCCTCCTCGAAAAGAGACCGCGTCACCAGAGCGTCATGACGCAGCGCCATCAGCTTGTCATCCGCCTCTCCAAGTTTATCCTTCCAACGGGAGGCGTTTGCTTCCAGCGCCAAAAGCGTCTTCTGACTTTGCTGCAACGCTTTTTTGTAATCCGCCAGTCTTTTCTCGACGGCGCGCATCGCGTTGAGCGCATGTTCCAGCGAAGTGACGCCGGCGCTGAAATAATCGGCTTCATCGCCGTCATCCGGGTCGGGATCCAAAAGACCGTCGCGGATGTTTTTCCCCAGTGAAGCATCCGTCTTGAGCGTGCTGAGGGGTACGCCTTTTCTGCCGCTTTTTTCAGTCAGGATATCGTCAACTTTTTGTTTTTGCGCCCCCAGTTTTTCTTTTTCCACGTCCGTAAGGCCGGTTGTGGAAAGAATCACCCACGACCCGGATTTGACAGCCCGGCCCTCCATGACCTGACGGCTGTTTGCATCGTCTCCCAGCGTTTCGAGCGCGGCATTGTACTCGTCTTCTTTCATGATCGCCTTGCCGCTGCCCACAACTTCTACTTCATCGTCCAGCTCCAGCGGAATGTCCGCCATGGTGTCCAGAATGTCCGATTTGGTTTTCACGGCATTGCTTTTCACTTCCACCGACGGCGATTCGTAAATCCGCTCGACCAGCGGTTTGGACCGCTCGAGGGTCAGGCGTTTTGAAAAAAGCGTCCTTCTCTCGGGTACTATTTTTTCCGTATTGTCAGGTTCGGCGGCGTCCGCCGCCTTGCTTGCCTCGGCTGCTTTTTCCGCACCCGCTTTTGCGGCCGCCTTGAAATAGGTTTCAACATCCCCCGTGGACGGCTGGGACGTTTGACCGCTGACGATTTGCCCCATGGCTGGAGACGTCGCCATGCGCGACGATTTTTCATTGCCCAAAAGCACCTGGCGCAGGCGGTACATGTCCGTTTCGGCCTTGACGTAGCCCGCATTCAGAATATCTTCGGTCTTCTGAATATTGTTTTTCAAAGCCAGCATGAAAATTTCAAGGCCTGCAAACGAAGCCGGAAACTGCGGGGGATTGCCGGCCACAGGGGCAAGCGGACGAATCACCGCATCGGAAACCCCCGGAGCGTATTTTTTGATCCAGTCATGAAGACTTTGCGCCGCGTTTGTCGCAATCAAACCGAATTCGGAAATGCCTTCGTGACGGCTCAATATCGCCGGAAATTTTTCTTCATCGGGAATTTTGTCCGTGTCATCATCAAATGCGGGAATCTGCGCCTTATCTATCGCACCCATAACTCTTCCCGCCATGCTTCGAAGATAGGCCCGGGTTTCCAGCCACTGGCGGATTTCACGAACCAGCTTGCGCAGCGTTTCCGGAAAAATCGGGTCCGGCTCTTCCTTCTTCAACAGATCCGGTTCATAGACGGATTGCGGCACGGGCGCGAGCAATTTTATTTTTTCCGGCTGATGCAGGTCAAAGGGCGCAAGCCCCGCCGAGGCGTTCATGGCCGCTTCCAGTTGCTCTTCGGGAATCGGCGCGGCATCGATGATAAACTGGCTGGGAAAAAATTCCGTGCTCATCTTATCGATATTCAGGGCCTGCCGGGGAAGAACGCCCACGGGCGGCAGCACGTCGAAATGGGCGTGTGCCGACGGCATGGTTTCATTCTTCTGGCGAATATCATGCAGATGCCCGACAAACTGCTGGATGCGCGCTTCCCACAGAAACGGCGTGCCGTTGCGGGAAAGCGTCGTTTTCGTGGAAAGAGGCGCGCCGCCCTTGCGCACAACAGCGCCCCGGTCCAGGAACAGAACATTGCCCGTTTCCAAATCGATGCAGGCCAGTCCCAGTGCAACACCTATGCTTTCCCAGGGAAGCGGCGTATCGGGGTGGGCCTTTTCATAATCGAAAATACGGTAAGCCAGTTGATTGCGAAAACTCTTCGACTGAGCGGACGGAACCGGACCCAGCACGTCGGCCGGCCATGGCAAAAAAACAAGACGGCAGCCGTCGACAATCTGCTCGTCTTCGAATGCGTCGCGATCTTCATCCCACGGGCACTGGCTTTGTTCATCCGCCACGGCTTCATCCAGAATTTCAATCGGCTGCAAAACGAAGATGCCCGTCCCGCGGGGCGGATTTTTACTTTCCCAGACGGCGACATAATCGAGGACAATATCCGACATTTCCGGAAGGGTGACATCCTCGCCCCAGGCCGTAATCCCCAGGCCGGACGTTAGACGAAGCCACTGCTCGTCCTTTTGACCCTCCGCCCCGGACCGGAGATAAGCGGAAAGCGTCAGGCCTTCTATCACGCCGCAAGACAGATGCCTGCCGAACAGCTGCATATGACGGAGGTGGTGTTTGGTGTTTGAAATCAGCGTGTCCGCCGTCAGCGCCCTTCCCGTATAAAGCTTGGGCCGGCTGTACCATTCCGACGATATCCGGTTTTGCATTTCCGGTGAGGTCTGGATCACCCGTTCGCCTTCAAAACGTTGATGTTCAAACGTTATTCTCATTTCTCCACATCCTCTTTTTTCTTCAAGATGAACTTGGCGATGTCTTTCGGTTTTTTATCGGGATCTTTGAGCTGCTCGTGCAGCTCCTGTGCAAAAACATCCGCCTCCTCGGCGGTCAGAACACGCCCGATAAAATCGAGTTCGGGAACGGCCAGCGTTTCCGCAAGCTTTTTCTTCTGTTCCGTTTTGGCGGCCGCGGCCCCCTGGAAGAGTTTCCCCTCGATCCGGTCCAGACCCGTGCCGACCAGACGGTTGGCAAAACGGATGCTCACGGACGCCGCATGCCGTTCATCGAGCTTTTTCGTGGCGGCGAATTCCTTTAGCGCCGAACGCATCAGAAGCTCCGAGGATGTAAATTTGGGAATAGTCAAAAGGCGCACCATTTCCAGATCCGCCGCCGCGCTGCCCGAAATCTTCAGATGGGTGAATTCATCGTACAATTTTAAAGTCCGCTGATAACGCCGCATGTCGGTTTCATCCGCATGCTCATTGGTCATGACATGCACGGCAGTGCCCGCGATGTCGTCCTTGTAGCTCAAATTGCGGCGGCGCACATACCAGACATAAGGTTCTTTCGACAGCAGCCGCTTCCAGGGCACTTCCTGAAGCGCCGTTTCATTGTTTGCCGCAGGACTCACAAAGTCTGGCAGCTTCGCCTGAAACATATTCAGGTAGTCCTTGGGCGAAAATCGGGAACGAACAGTTTTCACCGGGAAACGAATTGATGCGGGCAGTTTTTTGACGGCCCTCGTTTCGCTGTAAAAGACCTGCCTGGGCGCCGGCAGAAAAATCATGATCGAGGTGGTCGCAATGGCGTTTTCGTCGTTGAGCATCACCGGCGGCAGAAGCATGCTTTCTTCCAAGAGCAGATCCATTTCATCTTCCGGAATAATCGACATTTCCACATCCATCGCGTCCGGGAAATAATATTGCGTGAACGTGGAGAGATCAACCGAAGCCGTGGGGAGCCGTCCCGCCGACGGCAGCGACGTAAAATATTCCGTCGCGGCAAAACGCAGGCCGGCGTTTGATCTTTTGCGCTCGTCAACAATGTCCTGAATCATTTCGTCATACTGTTTGAAATGGGACTGCCGCATGGGCCGGGGCGTAAACCCGAACCCCAGCACATCGCTGTAGACGGCCCCCATGTCCCGGCGGACCATGTAATTGTCCAGCCACAAAAGCCGTCCGCGCCGCATCTCGATCATGGCCAGAGGCAACGTATACGACGGAATCTGATATTCGGTGTTTTCGGTAAAGAGCTGATGAGCAACCTGGGCCCTGCGGGACTGATTGGATCGCGCCGCCTCGGCTGGATAGGAAAAGGGTATCAGCGTCACGGCGGTGGCCTCAATGATGCTGCCGTCGCGAAACTCCCTTTTGCCGTCGACATCCACGGGATATGAGGATGTGGGATTGGCGGTGAATTCCAGGGGGCGAAGCGCCACGATATAAATCCCGCTGCGGGACCGGTCGGGCGGCGCCGGTTTGCGGCTCAGGCCCATGCGAACGTTGAGCTCTTCGGCAAGCGCGATGTTGTGCAGGCCGATGGTCACGTCATTGGGCAAAAACACCCTTTCTCCGTCAAAGGTCATGCCGTGCCCCTGCCCGATTTTGATTCGCGTGGTTCCGTCTTCGCTCACCAGAAGGCCTTCGACAACGCCCGTTCCCGTGGCAACTGACAGATCGGCCTGCCGGGTCAGAAAATATTCGGCTTCCCGGTTCAGATCCGCCGCTTTTAAAAAGCGTCCGTCAAACCAGCGCGGCCGGCTGCGCCTGCGGTCTACAAATACTGAACCGCCGTATTCGTATTTATCCAGTATGCTGATATGCTGTTTTACACGATCCCGATTGTAATCTTTTAAGGCCATGGCTAAACACCCCTTGTCACTTTTATTAACCAAAACAGTTCATCCGCGCTTAAACTCAGAACACGAATATCGTTTTGGATTGCAATTGCTCCGTTTGTGTCGTACCGCATCGGGCCGTCCGTTGCCGGAAGCCGGATGCGCGCCAGAAGAACTTCCGTGCCGTCCTGACTTGCGGCATATTCGTTTCCGACATTGATTTTGCCGGAGGAGGAATTCCAAAAATCGGTTTCCCGCCATCCGTTTTGAGTTTTGGCACGGCAAAGCTCGGTCAGTGCGGCATCAACATTCAGCGGGCCGCCGGGCAGCGTCTCCCAGAGCGCCTTCTGGCGGGGCTTCACCGCCTCGGGCTGGCTGCGGAGAATCATCTGCAATTCCATGCCGTCGCGCAGACGTTCGGCGGTAAAGGCGTCGGTGGCGTCTACATTGCCCACGCCAAACGAAGGCGTCATGCCCCTCTCGCAGGTGTGAAATTTGATGAACAGATCGGCCACCACCGTCTGCGGGCCGCCGCCTGCCGCCGCACTGTTGGCATAGCTTTCGGCAAGCGCATCCGGCTTTTGCGACTCGAACCAGTTGCGGGCGCGAATGCAATAGGGCACGTTAAGCTCGATCAAACGGCCCAGACGATCCACGGCCAGACCCGGCGTCACGCGGATCACATGGGGATCAGACGGAGAGTTTTCCACATGGAGGCCCGCCACGGTCCCGAACCCGTGCAGATAAGAAAGAGCGCGCCCCAGACGTCCTCTGTGGTAGGCCTGCTCCGCCCGGAAATCATTTTCGTCCAATAGCACGCCGTTGGCATAATTGACCCTGTCCGGGTATTGCAGGGTTTCCATAGGATCTGAATAGTTAGAAGCCATTGATATTCTCCTTGTCTAAGGTTCAAGACGGTCATCCAGAACCGGAAGTTTCCTGATGAAATCATAACGCCCCAGATAACTGTGCCCCACGCGGGCGGCGCGGCGCTCGGGTTCTCCGCGCAGATACGTATCCACGCCCAGAAGCGAATACAATCCGATAAGCAGCGGTTTGCTTGCCACAACGACGCGGATATCAATGTGCGCGGGCGACTCCGTTTGGGCAATCCGGCCGATCAGCCTGAGCGTTTTGTCATCCATGTCCCGATGCACCAGCACGGTCAGACGGTTGGCCAGACGGGCATAAAAGTTGTCCGCGGTTTTCTGCTCATCGGCATCAAGCGGAATCTCATCGGCATAAAGCGCCAGAAATTCCTTTTTTTCTTCCTCTCCCAGAAAAAGCGTTTCTCCTACATACGAATTGGCGCTGGGAATCTTACCCATAACCAGGGGATCGTCTTCCACCGAAAAATCAGCGCCCAGGATGGTGGCAAACGTCCGCCGCAGACGGAAATCCTCCAGCAAAATGATATCGCCCCGGCTCACGCCGTTTCCGGTGAGCAAATCCAAAAGAAGCGCCAGTCCCTTGAGCGTGCCGCGCTTGCGGTAGAGTTTGAGCGCCTGCTGAATATACAGGCGCTTTTGTACTTCGGTTAAATCAACCTGTACATCCAGGCCGATCCAGCGGCCCAGCCAATCAAGCGCTTCCACCGGAGCGGAAATTGGATTGGTCAGCATGTAGGAGGCGGCCACTTTGCCCTCCAGAGGCGTCAGCACACCTTCAAACAGACATAAAAAGCGCTGCAGGAAATCGGGGCCGCCCGCCGCGCCCGGCTCGGCCGATTTCCGCCGGACATTGGCTTCCCGGTACAGTTCGGGCAGATAGCGATCCAGATAGGAAAAACGGGGAGCATAAATGCGCAAAGCGGCGACTTCGGGGCTTACATGCCCCGCCCCGATCAATTCGATTTTCACGCTCAGATACCGGCCCCGAAGACTGCGCTCGGCAAAACCCGCCCGCTGAATCAGCGCGTCGAACACGCCGGCAATGTTTGTTTGAGGCCCTAAATACAAAAGCCCCTTAAAAAAAGGAACTTCCGATGCATCTTTCAGCCAAACGCCTCTGGGCACATCGGGTTTGGCCGGGACCGAACCGAAATGATGCTCGGCCCATTGCGGATCGCTTGCCAGCGTTTCACGGTCTTCCGAGGCGGCCAGATAAACAATCACACCCGTGGACTTGGGCAGATGCGCTTCCAGAAACAGGCGGTGCCAGACGGTGTTGGGCTCGCCGCTGTCGATGATGTTCGCCGATTTCACCACGGCGCTTTTCGCGTAAGAGGGATAGGAAAGCGCATGCAAAGGTCTCAAAAGAAAATACTGCCGCCGGTCCGTGGACTGATAATACACAGGCTGCGACAATCCGTTGCAAAACGGTTTGTTTTTTCCCGCGTCCTTTTCGCCCCAGTTGAGCGGATAGCGCCTGCCGCTTGGGCCTGCGGGTTGTCCGGGTGTTTTTTCAAACCAGAAAACGCCATAGACAAACGCTTCTTTTTTATCTTCGCAAAGAACCGCCCACTGGTTGTCTTTGACCCAGCCGATGCTGTAAGGCGCGATGGCCTGATCCAGGTAAACCGGCGCGCTCATTTGATCGCCTGCAATCAACACGACGGCCGCGGGCTGACCGGTCTCGGCGGGATATAAAAGGACGGCCGTCTGCCCGTTTGAGCCCGAGGCCATGGCGATGACCTCAAAGCCGGAAGGCAACACCAGTTCCGGTCTTTCAATCAGATGCTGTGGCCCTGGGCCGTCCGCGCAGGGCCTCGGCGTTTCCGGCGCATAAATGGCCGAAGGCTGCATCCGGTAAGGTTTGCCGACAATCTGCCAGAATGTTTGATTTTTGCGATCCAGAAGCAACGCGCCGCCTTCCGCCAGGGCGACAACGCGATCCGGCTGATGTTCCCCCACGGGCAGACGCGCCCGGGCCACGTTCGTGGCAACGCTCTCATCCTCATCACCCAGAAACGCCGTCTTTCCATCGTCGCGCGCGCCGCGGCGGTTGATGAGGTAGACGGTGGATATGCCCTCGGCATCCCGGCCGATGACATACAGCACCCCTTCGGGATTCATCGCCATATCCGAAATCCGCTCACCTTCAGGCAAAGAAAATATTTCAACGGGTTGCGGAAAAACGCCGCCCGCCAGAATCGCGCGTCTTGTTTCATCAACATACGCCCACGTGCCGAAGGCATCCACCGTCACCGGCGGCTGGTCGGAGAGCTCTCTGGCCTTTTGCCGGTCGGCGGGCATATTTTCCAGGCGGCGTAAGCTTCTCAGCCGCAGCGCCTGTAACGCTTCGTTCCATTCCACGGCATGGCCCTGATCGCCCGGATCAAAGTGCGAGGCCGCGGAAAGGATAAAAAATCTCTGTTGGTTGACGTCCATCATTTACATATCTCCGGCACAACCGGAACGGCAATCTTTTGACCGTCTGTTTCATTCAGACCGCTTCCCGTAAGACCGTTTTCCGCATTGAGGGCCTCGTTCAAATCGGTCACAGGCTCTTCGCTTTCGATGACGACCACTTTCAGCAGTTCAGGCAGTTGCCACTTTTCAAACGTCATCCGGTGCTCCGGTCCGCCGCCCACCTGCTCCCATTTTTGGGCGGTATTGAAACCGAAGAGGTTGACGCCTTCAACGGTCAGAACACCCGGCGCCCGTGCCACAATCACGGCCAGTTCCTGATTGTCCACCGCCTGCCCCAAAGGCCAGCCGGTCTTTTGATGTCCTCCCGGCGACAGGGGCCACAAGAAATCGAAAAGGGCCTCTTTCACGTTTTGAAGCACCTGATGTTTTTGAAAACCTTCTCGGATCGTGACAGCCACGCCCACCCCCAGAGGGATGTATTCCGCGCCGATCACATAAAGTTCGACGCCGATGGGACGGCGTTCATCGACATACTGATGCACCCGGGAGAGAATATTGCGGTCCGGCCGCGGATTGGCGGGACGCCGGGTCTGGGCCTTGGGCAAAACCATCACGCTGATGACGCCTACGATGTCGGATAGTTTCTGCTGGGGTTTGAACTGCGGCAAAACCTCCACGCGCCCGAGTTCCATGCCGGGGGTGCGGGCGGCAATTTGCTTATAGTCATCGGCCGTCACGGCGCGTTCACCGTGCTTGAGCACTTCGGGAATGCGTTTTTCGGCCTCGTCCAGCGTTTCGGCATCCCGGCCATCCTGCGTGGGAAGAGACTGGATAACGTCGAGCTCGGGATGGACAACAGCCGTAAGATTGCCCGGACCGATATTGCCCTTTGCGCCGCCGCCGCAGCGCATTCTTTCAATCCGAATCCGGCATCCTTCTTCCGGAAGGGCGCCGCGCAGACCGTCTCCGAAGCGCACGGTTCCCGCTTCAGCGTCCAGTTCAAACACCCGGTCCGTCGGGGAGGCCATATGCAGCGGCAGGGAATGCCAGGTTTGATAGCCTGCGCCTTTTTCCTCCACCTGGAGCACAAAACTCTTTTCCTCAACCGACGCGCCGGGCAGCGATACCGTCAGGTCCGGAGCGCCCGTGGCCGTCGCCGCCAGAACATTACGAATCGTCTTATATTGATCAATCCCGACCACATTGATGCCGACCCAGTCCAGCGCAAGGCTCGCGCTTTTTTGCCGGGGCCGCAGGCGAATCCAGCTGACCAGACGGTTGGCGATTTTTGCATCGTCGATGCGGGGCGGATGATTGCCCGTGCCCGCGTAGATATTTTCATCCACGCTGTTTTCCGGCAAAGCAATCTGATCCGCGGCCGGCATGACCAGTTGCACGATGCCCCGCTTTGTGAAGCCGCAGGTGGTGTCGCTTTTGATGTCCAGCGGCAGATAGGGAATCGTGTAGGCCAGATCGTCTGCGTCTTGCCTCGTCGAGGGCATTTCCCACTGCCACAGCTCGTCCATCGTCACGGGCTTTTGAACGTAATCGTCAAAATCATAAAC
This sequence comes from uncultured Smithella sp., assembly GCA_964525155.1. GTDB lineage: Bacteria > Desulfobacterota > Syntrophia > Syntrophales > Smithellaceae > UBA8904. Next base: position 22,658 of record CAZGDK010000014.1, read on the forward strand.
CTTGATGCGGGGCTCAATGCCGACATTAAGAATTCTGGGCCCGTCCTGATCCGGATTGAACGATTTTTTGACCTGCGCCAGCAGAGCTTCATCTTCATCGGCGGCCAGAAGCGCAATCCAGAGGGTTTGATCGATCGTGTCATTGGCAAAATCAAACCCGGAATCATCCACGCGCAAATCGTGATACAAAGGCGTGGTAATGTACTGCTGAGAGCTGTTGATTTCAAAATTATAAACTTTTTCCAACTCGCTTTTGATGATGGCGGTGAGAGCGCTTTCTTCCTCTGTGGGACGCCTTTTGACAAACACCATGCCCGAAAAGGGAAGCACCGAAATCTCATCGACGGTTTCAAAATCGGCCGCGCCCTTGATCTTGGTGTACTGGGCCGCATAAACCGGCTTGTCCGTTTTTTTATTTTTCACCGTCAGGGACACCAGGCCGGATGAGGCCTGGGCCGGACGCATGGGAATATGAAGCAGGCGCAAAAACTCCAGGCGCTGCCGCTCCGGCAAAAGATTGACCCGGTACAGGAGCGTGTCGCCCAGCCAGGCAAAAAGATCAATCAGAGTGCGCCCCGGATCGCCAACCTGCGGATTGGTCCATTCGGGCGTATGCGCCGGTATCCGGGCCACCAGGTCTTTCACCAGATCATCAAAACTTCTGTCATCCAACCGATATTGTGGAATAGGCATAATCAACGTCCCAAATTTAATGTAACCGTCGTCGTCATCTGTTCGCCGGTTCGTTTCACTCGAAATACAATCTCAATCCGGACGGCCTCGGGCGTTGCTTCATCCTCCCAAACTTCAACCCGGATCAATACAATACGCGTTTCCCATTCGCTTAGCACATTCTCGACCGTATTCTGAATCCGACGCCGGGTCTCCAGCGTATTGGGCTGATGGAGAAACCGGGACAATCCCGCCCCGAATTTCGGATGCATGAGCTGTTCGCCGGGCCTCGTCAGAAGCAGAATCCGGATGTAGTGCTTGATGCTTGCCTCCAGGGTCGGATACGTAAGAATGCCGTTTTCCGGAACCGGCAGAAGCGGCCAGCCCAGAGGCGGCGGTGGAATATGTCTGTTTTTTTTGAGTCCTGCGTTTTGCGTCATCTTCAATTCCTTCAACAGCCGATCACTTTTCGTCCTTGGCTTTAAGCCCCGAGAGCCCCGGCAACGGGAAACACACGAAAAACCACGGCATCCATTTGAAAAAGATATTAAACAGATTCACCATGATGAAGACGAGAATCATGGCGCACAGCGTAACGATCGGAATGGACAAAGAGCAGATCAATCCCAGCGTTTCCCCGTCGCTGCGACAGGGACCGGTGTTGCCGACGTCGGGCAGATCCTTATGGAACGGCCAGGGCAGAATAGACAAGACCAGATCGCCCAGCGTGAGTTTGCGGATTTTTTTTATCTTCCCGCACATCATGTCGGAGAAGAGGAAACTGGCGTTCTTTTTGTATTTACGCAGTCCCGCGGGCGTGATGTCCAGCGGCATGTGAATGCGCACGGCCCGTGCCGGAGCGTCGGGGTCCATAAACGGCGCCAGTTCCAGACGGGTGGTGGCCGGGCTGACCACAGGCGCAAAGAGATTTCCGCAACGCGGCCTTTCAAAAACAAACCGGACCACAAAACGGGGACTCCTTTCCTTAAGCAGAGGCGAAATTCCCAGCATGGCCGAACGCCGGTCCCCGGACAATCCTTTTTTGCCGCGCACCAGGTCATCGATCATCTCCGCCAGACGGTCCAGATGCGACTTCAGAAGATCCACATCCGTTTCCGGCGCGGCGTCTTTATAAAGCCGGGGAACGACATGGCGCTCATCCATTGTCAAAACCGGTTCCGAATCGGTCAGCATAAAGAGGAAATCCGGCCACCAGGGTTCCCGGTGGAGAATATCGGGATCGGCCAGAAGGCTTCGGTCATACGGCGTATCCACGCCTTCCAGAACATCCGACGCATTTAATGCTTCCACCAGCGCCCCGGCAAGCGTCGGAAGAATACGAATTCTGCGCCCGTCAGGATTGGCAGAACCAAGCACTTTATGCAGATCTTGCGTTATTTCGGTTTGATCAAGCACATCAATGAGCTTTTGCGTTTGGGCATCCGCATTCAGGATTTTAGCGAAGACATCAAACAAGGCGGCGGTATGCAATGCGGGACTGTACCGGGCAAGATCGTCTGCAAACTGGACAAACGAATACCACCGGCCACTCTGATCGTCTTCGTAAAACCATTCGAGAATCCGCTCGTTTAAGTCGCCCTCTGCAAGCTTGCGTCCCGAATGCAGATAAGCGCCGGTCACGGCGGAGACGTCGGAGGCCACCTTGTCATCCACATGCGCCTCAAAAATCCAGTAAAAGGAAAGCAGCTCCCACAGTGACTTTTTAATGTCCGCGGCGCCGGAGAGGTCTTTGCCCAAAGCCTGCTTAACGCGGCTCTGAATCACGGGCAGCTCGATCTTCTGAAGGATTCCGGCCAGGAAATATTCTTCATTTGCATGCGATGGCACGCTTGATTTCACGGCGGCCGATTTCAATATCGGGTATTTCTCCCCGACCTGTCTGGCAAAATCATGAAAGGTTCGAAACGGGCTTTTTTGAAAATGCTCGATAAACTGAAGGCAATTCTGTCGAAACGCGGCGGACAGCCTGGCTTCGGAGCGCACTTTTGCCATAAACAGGTCGGACGGGTCACCAAGCTCATAGAGCAGCGCGGAGAGTTTGAGATAAATTTCCAGCGTCCAGAAATCGACCAGCCGCTCCCAAAGCGAGACCCTGTCCTCGGATACGAATCCGCCCACGGCCAGATTTTCGATGGCCAGATCCAGAAACAGGCGCATGTCCATTTTCGTATCCAGGAGAACCTCGACAAGTTTTGCTTCCTGATCCGAAAGCGCCATCCGGTCTGCGTCGCCGCTATCGACGGAGGCTTTGATTTTTTTCCATACCTCCGGCAGATGATCCCGCAGATACCGGGCAAAATCATGCAGGATATACCAGCAACTGGTCTGAATTTCATCGCGCGCCGTCCGGATGTTTCCGAGCTTGTCGGCCAGCGCCCTGGCGGGGTTGAATTCAAAATTCGGAAACGAATTTTCCGCAACGCCGTTTTTGAGCTTGTCCGCTTCCGTCCGGTCAATCAGGGCCTTCCAGGGTCCGATAACGTCGCTGTATAAAATTTCCTTGAAATGATCGACGCCCCCGTCGTGGGTCGCAACGGGACTTGCAAATTCGATGTCCGCCGCCGCGCCGGGATCAAACGCCGGCGCATCGATCCACTCGTCGCGCCGGCCCACGGGAATAAGACCGCCGAAGAGCCGCCGCAAACGCCCGCACCCGTCCGGATAAGTCAGGGGAAACAGCGGCAGTTTTTCTTCGTTGGGAAGCGCGCGCTGAACCGCCGCGCCTTCAATTCCGTGCGCGCCGACCCGTCGCCAGGCCTTTCCGGAAGCGGTTGTGACAAAACCGTATTCATCGCAGGTGTGGTCTTCCTTTTCCACCAGAGCGCGAACCACGAAAGAGGCCCGCTCGGCGCTTCCGTGGTTTGGCAGATAGTCGGGATAACCTTCTTCTTGGGACACCAGCGACGCCGTCACCACGTAATAGCGCTGATGATTTGCCTGATAAAGCTTGACGGCCTCTTCCTTCGCCGCCTGTCCGTCCGCGGCCGGCGCCTTCACATTGTTTTTAATCCGGATCAGACGGTCGTTGACTGAGAAATTCTGCACAAGACGTCTTGTCTTGTTATACGTATCCGGCGGATAAATGCCGGGCCGGGAAATTTCCACGGGACCGGGATTCGGCTTCGGGTCCCGCCAGGTTTCATTTTGCGCGATCCATTCATCCAGACGCCACGGGCTGTGCGTCAGCATGGCCATCAGCTCGTCCATGAACATGTCGTTGGCGAATCTTAGAATGATCGGGCGTGTCGGCTGTTGCTGGGCAGGCAGACGCATCCACCGGCTTCGCTCGCCCCAAATGGGCGAAGGAGACATCCACAAAATTTCGTTTTGTCCGGCGGCTTTTACCATATATTCCCCGCTCCCGGTGTATAAGACGCGCTGACAACGCTGTTGGAAATCACCGTATCGGCCTGCACCACTCCGCTGAACCGGGACATTGCCGCATCCACCGTGACCTGCGCCGCACTGACGGACACCTCGGTGGCCCGGATTTGAACCTTGAGCGGCGTATCCACGGTTACGCCCTGGGTGTCGATGGTCACCGTGGTACCCGCGGCCTTGAATTCGATTTTACCGCCCGCGTCATCGGTCAGCTCGCCTGTCACGCCGTTGGGCGTTGTAAATTTAATGGTTGCCGTTGACACCGACTCTTCAACAATGGCGATCCGCGTTCCGGCTTTGCCCACCAGTGTCCAGCGATCCACGGCGTCGCCGCTTCCGCCCAGCGTTTCCGGAGCCGCATCACGGCCGTTCCACAGCGATCCCAGCACAACCGGATAACGGCTGTCGCCGTTGATAAACGACACGACCACTTCATCATCCACATCCGGAATAAGAAAGGCCCCCTTGCTGCCTCCCGCGCAGGGCACGGCCACGCGCGCCCAGAGGGTTCCGTCCTGCTCAGGTGATCCGCTGTGCGACAACAATTTAATTTCCACCCGGTTCAATCCGTCAGGATCATTCACGGAGGTTACTTTTGCCAGATGCAAATCCTGCGTCAGAATCGGCTTCAAAGTCAGAGGCGGCATGTCAGGCTCCTAAAAAAGCGCATTGGGCGCGAAAGAACGTCCGGTATCCCGTGGACAGATGGTATTGATGGCGAACGCTGGTGACGTAATATGTATTTTCGAAACGCGGCCCGAGTCCCGCAAGCGTCAAATGGGTTCCAACGCGAATGTTCGGATTGCCCACGGCCAGGCCTTCGGCCGAGACAAATTGCCGCAGATGGTGTGAATAGGCGGCATTAACCAGTGCCTGGGCTTCGCTGTCATCGCGGACGCCGGCATGAGATAAATGCTCGCTTCTCTCTCCGAACGATTCGTCCAGAAACTCGGGCCCTGTTTTTCCCCGGCCGGGGCCGCGATCGGCTGCACCATCGCTTTCGACATTGATTTCCCGGCCCGCGGACACATCCCATCCGGCAAAGGTAATTTTGCTGACCTGATGGGCCAGATCGGCCATCACGCGCACGTTGATCAACTGGCTTCCCATCTCCAGCGTGACCGAACTGCGGCGAATGTCGGACCGGGACGCAACTTTGAGCGTATCCTCCTCCATCTGAAGATCACCGTCATAGCGGTCCAAAAGCCGCCGTAAAAAGGCCAGATCAGATTCGTTGAACTGCAACTGCTCCTCCACATCCTGATTCATGCCGGTAATATCGGCCCGCAAACCCAGATCGGAGGAAACGGACTGAATGATATCGCTGAGCGTTCCGGCATCGTGCAGGCGCGTGCGGCGGCTAAGCCTCGCTTTCTGCAGCGCGTCTTCGGCCAGCACCATTAGCCGGGGCTCGGCTCCGCCTCTCATCTGCATTTCCAGCGCCGTGATCGTGCCCCGGAAAATCTCCCGCGGATCGTTTTGATCGCCGGCTTTGACCTTCACGGATTTACCCAGCGACAAAAGACTGTTGTCGCCGTATTCAAACGCCAGATCATTGCCGCGATTCTCCGTTGTGGCGGAATTGATGAAATTCAGCTCCAACGAGGACATGCCCTGATCCGTTTCCGTCATCTCCATAGCGATGAGCAGGCTCTGGACCATGTCGTTTACCTGACCGTCCACTTCGATGATCGGGATGGCGGTGTAAATTGCGTTTTCAGACAGTGCGGTTTCGTTGGCCATCGTCAATCCGCCCAAAGTCTTTGTTGTCTTTTTTCCAGGCGAGCAATCCGGTCACCCAGCATCATGTCGGATTCCGACTCGCCTGAACCCGCCGATTCGCCGGAAGCGCCTTGCTCAGCCCCCGGGGAATTCGGAGGATTTTCCACTTCCGCCTGTACTTCATCAATCACAACACCCATTATCGCTCCTCAAACTTGATGCCCAATTCAATGTCGGCAGAAACGCCCACATCAGCGGACATGCTGGAGCTCCCACCTACATCCTGGGAGCCCCCCGGTCCGGCCGACGCCGCCGCGTCCGATCCGAAACCGGCGTTAAAATGACTTTCCGCATTCAAGGACAGGCCCGCCCCCAGTGAAATACCGGCGGACACCTTCAAATTGGAAAACAGATTGGCCGTTTCGCCCTTGACCTGCACCCCCGGGCCTGCGCCCGAGGCGCCGAAAGAAACGCCGAATCCCGGCATCCCCGATGGCGGCGCGTCGGGAAAAATCAGTTCATTGACGTCCGGCAAACGAATGTTTTCTATTCCGTTTGCCGCCGCCACATACCGGGTTAACGCCGAATTCCCGCCTGCGGACGGATTGCTTGATTTGACGGCGTCGGCCACACTCCTGTTGGAACCAATACGGTTGATGGGCGCGTTGCTTCCCGGCGTCAAGCCATCTCCGGCGGTCCCTCCTCCACTTGCATTCAGGTTGGCGTTCGGCTGAAAGGTCCGTTCCTGCTGCGTCAGAGAAACGGACACCGTCGCCCGAAGCGGCACGCCTTCGGCGGAGAAATAATCGATCCGTTCCCTGTACGTGTCGATGTAGCCCTCAAACCAGATGGTGCCCCAATGAAAAATGACGATGGACGGAATTTTCCGGCTGTTGCCGCCGCGACGCTGCGACGCCGCCTGCGCCGGATTCATCATGCAAGCCAGTTTGTTCGTTTCGGTTCTCACGTCCAGACCATTGAGCGTCGTGTCAAAAAGGAGCTCCATGCTGAGCTTGGCCGTCATATCGGTGACGGACACCTGGGCCGGTTGATTACGCCTGCCCGGCTGAATCGTGTTGGTGAAAGTAATGTCCAGCGTTTCAGGATTGAAATGGACCGTCAGTTGATTGTCCCGCTGCCGGTCCTCCGGCAGTTCCCGGCCGTTTTCGTCCGTTTTGGGCATGAAAACGGCTGTGGACTGCCTTGCTTCTTCCTGAGTCGGATGGATGCTGTTTGCCGTTTCCGTCATGATCCCCCGCTCCTGTCCGCATGGGTCAGTCCTTCATGCACAAAATGCAGTTCTTCGATGGCCGTTTGCGAAAACGTGGAGTTGAAATCGGCCGTCCGGAATTTCGTGGGCAACGCGTTTCGCATCGTCCAGGACATAACCGGCGTCGGCCTGCCGTCGCGGTCGAAATCCAGAAGCGTCACTTCCGCCGTCAGCCGATACGCGTAAGCGCCGTTTCCCACCAGGTGAAACCAGTTCCATAAATCGCGGTTTTTGGTCACGCCGCGCTTGAGTATCACGGTGGCAAAGCTGACGCGGCCGGCCCGCTGAAACTCGCCGTAGTTGTGGCCGCCGGCCTTGATGGCCTTGGGTTCCATGGTGGCTTCCAGACCGCTGCATTCCGAAAAAGCGCCGCCACAAAGCAATCGTTCCTGTCCGCCCGCCGGCGCGTTTTGCGTTGAAATCGTAAATTTAACTTCAAAGCGAAAAACGGGCAGGGGATAATCCAGAATGGTCGCCGTATCGTTTGTTTGATCGCTCATGAATCCGAAGTCTCCAGCATTACGGTCCCGTCGCGCTCCAAAAGGACATCCACGGCAATCCGCTCAATCGGAATCGCCGGCTGCAATGTCACATTTGCAATGAGACGGCCGTTGTCCATATCATTTTGCGTCATGGTCGAACGCCCGCAGGACACGCTGTAGGCGTCTTTGGGCGATTTCCCGCGCAGACCGTTTTGCAGATAAATAGAGTGCAGCAGAGCTCTCAAACTCTCCCGGACCGTCTGCCAGAGCCTTTCGGAGGCGGGTTCGAAAACATGGTCCAGACCGATCCTGTATGCGGCCCGCTGAACCAGCATCATCATCCGGCGCACGGCTCCATATCGGTAGTTTTCCTTTACAGCCGCCGTGACGTCTGATTGGAGGGCAACGCCGTCGGGAACGAAATCAAACCAGCAGATGCGATCGGCAGGGCACAAACCGCTTTCGTCCGCCGGACTGTAAGCGTCGAGACCGGAGGGCGACAGATCATAGACGCTGTCCACCAACGAACCGGCAATACTGCGATAAGCGCCGATTTTGCGCGCCCCGGCGGCCAGAAGGCCGGTCAAAATACCTTCCGGCGGTTCCAGAGATTCCGGCAGCCCGCCGGACTGACGGGTCTTCAACCAGGGAAACGCCAGTTGCAGATGACGCATTTTTATTTCATCGTCCTGCGGGTCCGCAAGCAAATCCCGGCAGATAAAACGGGAAAAACTCGTCCGCACCTTTTTTCCCGGCAAAGGCAGGGAGGCGACCAGTTGAACGGTGGCGGCACAAGAGGACAGATACCCCAGAAGATGTCCGATGACCCGCATCCAGACCCGATAAGCGTCTTCATCGTACAAAGGGGCCCGCACCGTACGTGAAAAATAACTTTGCTCTTCCTGAAGCGTTTCGCTGCAGACGGCAAAAACTTCTTTGTCTTCACGAATCAGCGGCGTTGGTTCTTCTTCCACAGGCCCGCCCAGCACATCGACCAGATCCGGAAAACAAACATAGGTAACGTCCGAAAGCCCCGCCAGGTGGGAAAGCCCCTGCCAGTCGCGCACGGGAGACGCCGGCCCGGGAATTTCGGGGAAGAACATCCGGGAAAGATCACTGCAGCGGCATGATGTTGCGTTTTTGAAAACATCGGCCGCTTTTTCCTTTCCCCAGATCAGGGTGTAAAGTTGCCTGCACTTATCAGCCTCACCTGCTTCATAGGGCAGAGGATCGCCCATCGAGAGAAAATAGCATTTCTTCCCGCCCTGCCGGAAAAAAGCCCGGATGGCGGCGCCCGCGTAATTGCGCACATAAAAAGAGTCCGCCTGCACCGATCCCGAAAATCCCAGACTTTTGTTGGCGTAAACCGTCAGCTCGCCTTTGTGGACGCGATCGGTTCTTTTTAGAATCAGATTCGCGTTTGTCTCCGGATCAATCAACGCGGATACATCCTCGCCAAACTGGCTGTTGATCTGATCCGTAAGCGAGGCAAGCGAGAGCGTCCCGTCTGCATCGGGTGAAAGCGCCGCGGCGATGTCCCGCCGGTCGACAATCACATGCAGAACCCGGTCGGCCTCCCCGATCAATAACGGATCTTTAAGAGGCCTGCCGCACAACACGCCTTGGCGATCCAGGCGCTTGTCGTCAAACACCGCGCAAAAGGCGTCCCAGGACTCCAGAGGGACGGGCGTGTTGAGAATCGCACGGGGATTGCCGGACAGGCAATCGATATCCGCCCGAGCCCACCCGTAATCGGCAAGCCAGCGCTTCATCGTGTCCGAAAACAGCGGCACGCGGGCAAGCGGGGCAAAGCCGACAAACAACGCCACATCCATCCGGCCCGGTTCCGGCGGCCGAATCGGCGGCAGATTATTGAACGTGATGCCGCGCATGCTTTTTATCCTTCAGAATACACAATCCCTTCCGCGGAAAGAACAAGCTCTTCCATCGCCACATCCGAGCCTCCCTTGGCGTTGAGGCTGGGCCCCGTGTACTTGATCGGCACGGCATTCTGAAGCGTCCAGCGCTCGACGGCGTTTTGATTGGCCTCGTCCATGAGCGTAATGGTTACGTTGCGCTGCGCCATCCAGCCTTCGCGGCGCGTCAGGTTGATCCAGTCCCAGAGATCCTTGGATTTGATGATTCCCCGTTTCAGCGTCACGTCGCTGACCTTGTTGATGTTGGGGATTTTGCGGACATGATTTTCCCTGTCGTTGCCGTTGCGATATTCCGCCATGGTGATTTCGGCGCCCAGGCCGGTCACTTCCGAAAAGCCTGCTGAAATATCCTGACCGTTAAACTCAACCAGAAAATTAAAAGCACTGTAAGGTGATTGTCTTTGATCGGGCATGGTTTTCTATTCTCCTTCCTGTTTACTTGGCATCCGCCGTTTTCTGACCGATTCTGAAGATGACGAATTCCGCGGGCTTTAACGCCGCAACGCCGATTTCACACACCAGACGACCGTTGTCCAGATCGGCCTGGGTCATGGTGGACCGGTCGCAGCGGACGAAATACGCCTGTTCCGGAGTCGTTCCCAGAAGAGCGCCGCTTCGCCACTCATTATAAAGAAACGCCGAGATGGTATCGGTAATGTTGGTCCACAAACGCTGGCCGTTGGGTTCAAACACGGCCCACTGGGTGGAGCGGTCGATGGAATGCTCCAGATAAATGAAATACCGGCGGATGTTGACATATTTCCACTCGGGATCGGAACTGGCCGTTCGCGCGCCCCAAACTCTGTACCCGCGTCCGAAGAAGAAACGCAGGCAGTTGACCCCTTCGGGGTTGAGCATTTCCTGCTGGGCGGTATTGATGTCGCTTTCAAAGCGCACCGCGCCTCGAACGATTTCATTGGCCGGCGCTTTCCAGACGCCGCGGCTGACATCGGTGCGCGCGTAAATGCCCGCCATAAAGCCGGAAGGCGGCACGTTGATTTCCTTGGGCGCCTGGCTGCTGCCGGGTTTCCAAAGCGGGTTGGCAACCGTCACCCACGGGTAATACAGGGCGGCATAGGTGGAATCTATCCGGCTGCGGGCCTCGCGGGCGCCCTGGGGGGTCAGCTTCGGAGGCGTATCCAGCACGGCGATGCAGTATTTGTCGCGCTCGGCATGAGAAATCAGCGCCTGCTGAATCGCCGTGTAACTGGCCATAACCGAATGACCGGGCGCGGCGATGATGGCGATGTCATCCAGGGCTTCGAAGACTTGGAGCGCTTCGGCGTACGCCACGGAATGGTCGGATGCGGATTCGGTGGCTGTGCTCACCACGGGCTCGACGCCGTCGTCGCCACTTGTGAGAGCGATAACGTTTGTCACCTCGGTGGCAAACAGGGCGTTGAACAGATCAAACGCCGTCTTGCCCGCGCCGACCGTTACATAATAAGGATTTTGCAGCGCCTCCGCTTTCGTCGCGGGATTTTGCGGCAGCACGTTTCCGACAAAATTGGGATGATCCGCGCTGAAGCCCAGATCGTCGTACATCAACTGATTGCCTTCATCATCCGTAATGGAAAGCGCCCAGGATAAAAACTCATAAACCTTCGTGGCGTCTTCCTGAGCAGCCAGTTCGACGCCCGTTTTATCCTTCCACGTCGTGCCGTCTTTTACGTAATATTCATAGGTGACGCCGTCTTTTCCTTTTTCCGCCACACCGTCGAGCCCCAATGGAACTTTCGCGTCCGAATCTTCAATGCTGATGCTCGCCGCCGAACCCACGGCAACCGTGGCGATGCGCATGTTGCCCGTGGCGGAAAGCGTCGTGGCGCGCGCGGCAATGCCGGCCTTCGCAAGAGCGCTGTTGATTTCTTCCACCGTCACGTTCGTGATGTCATCCACATTGCCGCTGCCGTAGCATGTATCCGCGGCAATATTCAGAAGCGCAACCGCGCCTTCCACTTTGAGCTCCGCGTTTTCGCCCCGTTCATCGGTTCGGATGAACAGACGGCTGCCGTCCACGCCCGCCTTGGCGCAATTGAGCTCCAGATTGAGAAAAGCGGCCAGTTCCAAAAGCGTGCGGTTTCCGGCGGGCAGCGTGATCGCCCCGGTAAACAGAGCGCCGTTTTTGCCGACCTTCACCGTGATCGCCATATCGGCCGGAACATTGATGGGCTCGGTAAGATCCGCTCCGGATGAGGCCTGGGCGGGCTGTTTCTGTCCGTTGAAGGCAATGGTTTTGGCGGCTGCGCCATTGATGCTGATGCTTAATTCATCGCCTTCGGTCAGCGCAAAGGGCGCTTTTTTGGTCCCGTCGATCCGCGCGGGAAGCGCTGCGCCTGAAAGCGTGCTTGCGGCCACCCGAAGCAGCGTGCCGGGTTTGGCCTTGTCCAAAACGGCGGCGCCGAAAACGCGCTTGGCGCCAAGATAAACATTCGCCGCGCCGTTGTACCCGCTGCCTGCAAAGCGGGCCTTGATTTTGGCGACGTCGCCCCCGATATCACTGTACGAAAAACCGGGCAACGGGCCGCCTGAGGCCGCTTCCTTCGGATGATACGTACGGGAAATGTACAAGCGGCGGCCGCCGTTGTCAAAAAAGGCGCGCACCGCGTGGGCCATGTAGTTGGTAAACGGCGTTGCGTTAAAATCCAAATCGGCAAAACCACCGTATGCGCGCTGGAACTCGCCGTAACTGGTCACCAGTTCGGGAGTCATGTTATAGGGCCCCTTGCGGGTGGGCCCCACAAACCCGCATGTGCTTGTGCCGACGCCTTCAACGGACTTCGATCGAAAACTTACTTCTTCAACATAAACTCCCGGGGCAAGATATTCAGCCATGTTGCATCCTCCTTAAGTTATGTATCTTCAGGTGTCCTGACAAACAATGAGATGACCCGGGTTCGCCCTGTTTTCAGCTTCAAATTCAGGAACTCCGCCAAACCACCATCCTTATCGTCCGTAACCATGCAAAGACATTCGTTGCGATTTTTTTCCAACACGTCAGGATCGACAGGCCAGGAAAACCCGCCTGAAGCCAAAACTTCCAGCCTCGCCGACGTTTCTTTCTCCACCACGGCGCCTGACGCCATCCAATCGTCATGATCCGGCTCATCATCATTCCCCGGCTGGTTTTCATCGGTAACAAAATTAGAAAAGGGAATGCCTGGAACAACAATCAGCGCCTCGCCGCGCTGATCCGTCAGGCCACAGGCGACAAGCTTACCGTCCTCACTTCGGACAACGCGCAAAAGCGCCCCGCCAAGCGGCTGTCCTTCGTCATCGCCCCCGAATTGAAAAACGGATGTCCGAATAATACTCCAGTTCGGGTTTAAAGGGGCGCAGGAGGCGGGAAACAGAGAAATGCGGATAGGCTCGAAAAGATTGTCCGCCGCCGCCGGATCGGGGTTTAGCGGAAGTTCAATCCGTTTGATCCGCGGCAAATATTTCTGCAGCGGGTCCGTGATCGTCAAATCAAAATATTTTGAGCAAACAGCAGGCTGATCGGGCGGCGCGGAAAAAGACTGCGTATGCGCTTCCAGGCCATCGGCTGCGGCAATCACATGCAGATACGAGGGATTGACAAAAAAGGACAATCCTCTTGTCTCTATCTTAAACGACCGGCGCAGGACCCCCTGCGTTGCGCAATCGACAAAGCATAAGGCTCCCAGGTAGCGCCGATCCAGATGTTCTTTCACCTCAATCCGCTTCATAGGTCTTTGAGTTCTCCATACCCGTAACGCGTGGCTACCACAGGCAGCGCATCTTCAAACGCATCCGGATCGATCCGGACCACCCGGGCGATATAGGGCAGAGACAATCTGTACGACGGCGTGAGCACATCCCACATCCGCATCAGGTCTTCATTGCTCATTTCGACCGGAACGATAAATACCTGCTCATCGGGTTGCCACCCGCCGGAACTCGACAGGGTTGATTGATCGAGCACAGGGTGCTGATGCATCTGCGACATGACCCAGGCGGCAAGCGTATGTTCGACCAGCGGTGTATCCGCCCAGATGATAAAAATGTAATAAAGACAAAGCGACAGCGGCTTGTATTTCCCTTTCAGATGATCCGGATGCGGATTGTTACGGGCGTGTCTGTCAATGTCGATGCGGTAGAGATACAGGGTCACTGCGGTGCCCATGTCTTTTTTTTCTTCGAGTTCGCCGCTGGAGATTAATCGAAATTCGCAGGGGTGTTCCGTCCGCAACGGTTCGGGATACGTGTTGCGCAAAAACGCCACGATGGAATCACCGACGGAATGAACGGAGTAAATTGTTGGCATGCGTTGCCGTCCAAATTCAATTAGAAATAAAAAATATCTTTTTACTGAAACAATTCGCCGTAATTCGAAACATCCGTATTTCAAAAATTACGTGTCTTTCTTTCACAGCATGGCCCTGTTGGAGCAAGATCATCCGGACCATGTGCTCATGCATGAAAATGTAACGACAACGCTTCCGTGGAACATTCTGCCACGGTACTGAACTTCACGTTGATAAGATGCTGCTTTCTGACGCGCGGTTTATATTGCAGATGTGCGGGCGTGTCAATTTCTTTTTGAGCCAATCTCTTTTGAACGGGCCATCGACATTATTCTTGTGTGAGAAATATTGGATAGTTCGGCCTGAATGTATTTTTTTGTAAAACAACATCTCCGGAGATTTTGGGAAACGCCAAAAAAGCAGATCAGGCAAGAAGAAGCCCGGGAAGAAATCCTTTTCTGTTTTGACATCTTGCGCCGCAATCGTGTATAGGACATTTGCCATTTCAAATCGTTATGGAGATTCTCATGGATGAAAAGCTAAGACAGGCTCTGTTCGGGCAGTTGGAAAAAGAACCGTACGGAAAAAAATTCGGCATCAAGTTGACCGATGTCGGGGCGGGGTATGCCCGGGTTGAAATGCCCTTTACCCCCGATATGGAAAACATGTTCGGCATGGCGCACGGCGGGGCGATTTTTTCGCTGATGGACGCGGCCTTTGAAGTCGCCTCCAACTCACACGGCACGATGGCCGTGGCGCTCAGCATGAACATCAATTATCTGGCCTCGCCGGAAAAGGGCGCCGCATTGACGGCCGAAGCAAGGGAAATCAACAAAACAAAACGAACCGCCGCCTATGATATCCGGGCGACGGACGCCGCCGGAAAACTCCTGGCCACCTGCCAGTCTCTGGTCTATCGGCTGGACAAGCCGCTGCCCTTCCTTGCCGATTAAGAAAAGAACGCGCGGCGGCAAGGCAGATCAGCATTGCAATGTTGGTCCGATTCGTTTAAGATATTGCAAAATTCGCCTTTCAAGGAGAAAGCCCATGACCAAGTCCATCCGCCCTATCATTCGACTTTTATCCGTTCTCGGGCTTTTGGGATTTTTGTGGTCATGCGCATCGGCCGTAAATTTAAACGCCGATTTAAAGGATTATAACGTTCATCTCTACCTGAAGGAATACACCCCGAAATTTACCGTGGCCAATCCGGAATACAAAGGCAAAAAGATGTGCCTGTCCAATATCCGCAACGATGCAAGAAACACCACCAACTTTTCTTATTACAGCAAGGACATCAAGGTGCAGTATCTCTTGTCCAACCGCGCCAACACGCACGTTCAGCTGGTTCCCAGCTTCTTCTGGTATGCTTATCAGAAGGCCTTTGAACATGTGGGCATTGAAACGCAGGTCCGCTGCGACAAAGACATGCCGGAATTGTGGATTGTGTTTTTGTCTTTCGATGACGAGGATTTGAAATTCAAAATGACGCTTTATGAAAACCGTGAAACGATTTTTGAAAAAACCATGACCATCAGCCTGCCGCAGGCTACCGAACGCAATCCGATTTTGCTTCAAAAAAGAGGCTACGAGATGATTGACCTGACCATCCAGACCATTCTCAACGATTCCGGATTTCAGGCCGCGTTTTTTTAATGACACTGCACCATAATTTTCTTAAAATCTCCCCTGGCCCCTCTTTAGAAAAGAGGGGAACTCTTTTGATAAACCTCGGGAAAGATCATTTTCCGTTCCTACCTTCAGCCTTCGGTCTACAGCCTAATCAGCTATTTCGACTATTAGATACTTCTTCTTTCCCTTGCGGATGCGCAGTTCTTTGCCGCCGGCGAAATCATCCACGGAGAGTTTCTCATCAACAGTTTTCACCTGGCGTTCGTTGATATAAACACCGCCCTGCTCAATGAGGCGTTTGGCCTCGGAGAGGGATTGGGTAAGCCCTGATTTGGCGCAAACGGATGTAATGAAAAGGCCCGCCTCCAGCTCCCTGCCGGTGATCGCATAACGCGGAATCGCGGACGTGTCGGCCTCGGGCGCTTCGCGCGGGATGTCGCTTGCAGCAAACAAATCGGCATCGACCGGACGCGAATGAAAAGCCTCCATCGAGGCGCGCCACGCGGCTTTCGCAGCCTCTGCGCCATGCGTGACTTTGGTGGCTTCATACGCCAGGACGGCCTTGGCCATGTTCAGCCGGGCGTCCGTCAGCGTTTTAACGACGGCGATTTCTTCCAGCGGCAGGAAGGTAAAGAGTTTGAGGAACCGCTCAACATCTGCGTCGTCGCAGTTCACCCAGTACTGATAATATTCGTAGGGCTTGGTGAGGCTTGAATCGAGCCAGACGGTGCCTTTTTCGGTCTTGCCCATCTTCTGGCCCAAAGACGTCGTAATCAGCGGAAATGTTACGGCCTGGGCGTCTTTGGCTTCGATCTTGCGGATCAGTTCGGTGCCGGCCAGCATGTTGCCCCACTGGTCGTTGCCGCCCATTTGCAGCGCGCAGCCGTAATGCTTGAACAGATACCAGAAATCGTACCCCTGCAAGAGCATGTAGTTGAACTCGATAAAGTTG
>CAZGDK010000015.1:0-37497 GCA_964525155.1 uncultured Smithella sp.
CAATATTAAAAGAAACATCACGCATATTAAGAGTTGTTTTGTTCTTTGCACCATTCAAGCCCGTTTGTTTTAAATGATCAGCGTACCGACAATATCCGTTATTTTTTTCAGTTTGTTATGCGCAAGAAACTGCTGCATGCCGTCTACGATTTCCATGGTCGCATGGGGATTAACAAAATTAGCCGTTCCGATCTGCACGGCCCTGGCGCCCGCCACCATAAATTCCAACGCGTCTTCGGCCGTGGCAATGCCTCCCATGCCGATGACCGGGATGGAAACTTTTTGGGCAACCTGCCAGACCATGCGCAGCGCAACCGGTTTGATTGCAGGGCCGGACAGACCTCCCGTGATATTTTTCAGGTGCGGCCTTCTTGTTTTGAGATCAATGGACATCCCCGTCAGCGTATTGATCAGCGATACGGCATCCGCGCCCGCCTGTTCCACGGCCTTTGCAATGATCGTAATGTCCGTTACATTGGGGGTGAGCTTAACGATGACGGGAAGATTCGTTTGCTCTTTGACGCGGCGCGTCACCTCGGCCGCCGCTTGCGGATCAGAACCGAAGCTTACGCCTCCCGCCTTCACATTCGGGCAGGACACATTGATTTCCAGGGCGGAAACACCGGAGGCGGCGCTTAATTTTTGGGCGACATCCGCATAATCCGCATAACTTTCTCCGTAAATATTGGCGATGACGGCAACATCATATTTTCGCAGAAAGGGAAGCTTTTCTTCGATAAACACGTCGACGCCGACGTTTTGCAAACCGACGGCATTGAGCATTCCTCCGGATGTTTCCATAATGCGCGGCGGAGGATTGCCCAGGCGGGGCAGAAGAGAGAGGCCTTTGACGACAATGCCGCCCAGTTGATTCAAATCCACAAAATCGGCATATTCCTCGCCGTAGCCGAACGTCCCGGATGCCGTCATCACGGGATTTTTCATTTTGAGACCGGCGATATTCACGGCCATGGCCGAGTCGGTTTTTTTATTTTTGTTTTCCACGTTTATTCCCAAAGAATGTCTTTTAATTCAAATACCGGTCCGTCCGCGCAAACGCGCTTGTATGCTTTGTTTCCCTGCTCGTCTTTTATCGCCGCCACGCACCCTACACAGGCGCCGACGCCGCAGGCCATTCTTTCTTCAAGCGACACCTGGCAGACGTATTGATCGTTCAGAATGCCGGACAGAGAGCGGATCATCGGCTTCGGTCCGCAGGCATAAATCATCGTGTCTTCGGGGGCGTATTTTTTTATATCGTTTTGAAATGCCGTCGTCACCAGACTTTTTTGGCCTTGGGTGCCGTCATCCGTACAGATGATGATGTTGTAACAGTACTTGCGAAGCTTGTCGATGCCGACCAGAGCGTCGGCGGTCTGCGCTCCCAGGTAAAACGTCATGGCATCGGCTTCGGCGCAGACGGTCTTGCAAAGATATTGGGCAAGAAGGGACAAAGGCGCAACGCCGATGCCGCCGGCGATCATCACAACATTCTTTTTTGACGGATCAATCGTGTAACTGCCTCCCAAAGGCCCCGTTATCTCCACCTGAGATCCTTTGATTAACCCCGCCATAATTTGCGTTCCCTTCCCGACCACGCGATAAAGCAACTCCATCGTGCGCGTCACCTTTCCGCTTTTAAATGAATAAATGCTGATAGGACGCGACAAAAAAGGGTCTTGCAGTCCCGCAATGCGGATCATCACAAACTGTCCCGGCATCGGTTCATCAAATTCCGAAGGCAGTCTGATTTTCATGAGAAAATGATCCCTCAGAACTTCATCGTTTTGAATCACCTCGCCGATGTAAACGTCTTTCGCCATTTTTTTATTACCTTCCCGCCCACATCACCAGGGCGTCCTCGCCGGTGTCGTTGTAATATTTCGGACGCCTGCCTTTGACGGCAAAGCCGCATTTGCGG
The DNA here is from genome assembly GCA_964525155.1 of uncultured Smithella sp. Classification (GTDB taxonomy): domain Bacteria; phylum Desulfobacterota; class Syntrophia; order Syntrophales; family Smithellaceae; genus UBA8904. The sequence goes on from CAZGDK010000015.1 coordinate 1,922, forward strand.
TACAGTTTGATTGCCGCGCTGTTGGTTTCGCGAACTTCAAGCGTTTGCCGGGTTGCGCCCAGCTGTGCGCCGATGTCCTTCATGAGCGTCATGAGATTATACCCGAGTCCCTGCCGGCGGAATTCTTTCCGCACCGCAAGATTGTGCAAATGCACTTCATCGGCCACTATCCAGAAAATGATATAAGCGCCCACGACGGCCTTGCCTTCAATATCCACTTTGACCACCAGGCATTGCGCCTGCATTGTTTTGAGTTCATCGAGAAACATGCCTTCCGTCCAGGGCGTGGGAAAAGACACTCGCTCAATGGCCAGAATCTCCGAAAGATCGGCCACTTTCATTAAATCAACGCTGACTTGTTGTGTTTTGTTTTCAGAAGACATGGAAAAATTCCAAAACGACGGCGACGGTTAGAAAAATGACGCAAAATACGGGAACCGCGCCTCGCAGTTTAATGGTATTGAGAGCCACCGCAATGCCCAAAATCGGCAGAAAATAATAAATCATTTTCAGCATGCTGATAATCTGGGCGGGCAGTTTGGGATAAAGCCAGATCAACAAGGGAATGAGGATGGATTGGACAATCAGAATCAGGAGAATATAAACCAGCAGAACTCTTGCCAGACCGATATAGGTTTTTCTTTCTATCGCGCGAATATCATTTTTTTTGGCGTCTTCCAAGGCCTGATCAGACAGATAATTGTTGGCCTCCATCATCCGGACATCAAATCGTTTGGCAACCATGCCAAACGGAACGGCAATGAGAACGGAAAGGCTGATGAGCTCCGGCTGAACGGCAATACCCAGCGACTGTCCCGTGAGAATGGCGATGGAGGCGGCAAGAACGGCGGCGATGGAATCGTTCGGAGGAATGTAAATGCCGATGGGAACGCGGTCGATCCAGAAAAGCTCCAGGATGGCGCCGATGATTAATCCCGCATAGGGATTGCCCAGAATCAGACCGACCACCGGCGCAATGATCATCGGACGCGACACCATGACCTGCATTACAATGCGATCAAGGCAAAGCAGACCGCCTATCAAAGATATGAGAATGATTTTAACGATCAATATCGCACCCATCCGTGCACTATTTGTTTACGTCGCAGGATTCCTTCAACGCGTCTCTGATATTGACGGCTTTTTCCCTTGGCACCCTTCGGAGTTCAACCGCTATGCCATTTTCTTCCATGAGCCTCATGACATCGTGAATTTCAGCATCGCATAAAAAAACAGAAGGGGCGCAACATACCTTGTATTCTTCGTGGTGAATATTGCCGATGTTAAGCTTATCGAAATGAAACCCGTTTTGATACGCTCTGTAAGCATCGGCGATGCTGCTGAACAGGACAATGGTTTTCTTTCCGCTGCCGTGGGCGTAACTGTAATTGGCGGAAAAATCGTCCACCGAGCAAATATTGACTTCGATATCGCTGGGCACGGCCATGCGGATGACCGTCTCGCAAAAAAAATCGCTTGCGGAATTATCATCTACGACCATGATGCATTTCGCCTTGATAAAAGGCACCCAGGCTTCCAGGATCTGTCCGTGAACCAGCCGGTTGTCCACACGCACCAGTGCAATGTCGTAGGTTTCAGTCAATCGATCACCCTATTGCTTTTTTGTTCAAAATCTCACTGGCCAGAGAAATATTCTTCTTCCCGTATTCCTTTATGAAACAGGCAAACTCATTTAGCGTTGTTTCTTCCTTCACATCCGACAATTTTAAAAGCATCGGCAGATTAACGCCGGTGACAACCTCGACCTTGCCTTCTTTCATAAACGATAGAGAAATATTGGAAGGCGTTCCTCCGAAAAGATCCGTCAGAATCAGTACGCCTTTGCCTTTATCCAGCTTTTTAATGGCGTTTTGGATTTCTTTTTTTAATTCTTCAACACCCCTGGTCTGGTCAACACAAACATGCATTACATCCTTGAGCTTGCCTTTGATTGATTCCGCGGCGACAATCAGCTCATTGCCAAGATTTCCATGGGTTGTAATCAGTACACCAATCATATCATTCCCCCTGCTGCATGCGCCCGGGTTGTATCCGTTCCGTGAGAATGCCTCTCCAAACGCCTACACTGATCTTCAAAACAGTTGAGCAGGCTAATTGATTGTCTAATAATTGTCAAGATTTATCAGCCGTGACCGCATTTGCTCCCGCCTCATCATCAGTCATGACAATCTGTTAATATTATTGATTATTCATAAATACATTGATTATCGCAACGCATCCGCAAGCCCTGATTCCCGAACAATTTTTTTTCGGACGGAATTCAGCAGAATATCCGTTTGCGACCATATTTCCGCGCCATGGCGCGCGCGCGTAATTCCCGTGTACACCAGCTCCCTGGTCAAAACCGGGTTGTCGATATCGGATAAAATCAAGGCGATCCGGTCAAATTCCGATCCCTGACTTTTATGAACGGTCATGGCCCAGACGGTTTCATGCACCGGAAGCTTATCCGGTATGATTTTTCTCACTCCTTCTTTTTTATCCCTGAAGCAGATCTTGATTTTATGATTGTCAAGAGAGTCACGAAGAGCAATTCCGATGTCTCCGTTGAATAAATTCAGTGAATAGTCGTTTTGGGAAATCATAATGGGTTTGCCTTCGTAATAAGGTTCATCAGAACGGATCAGTCCTTTTGCGGAAAGAATGTTTTCCAGCATGGTGTTGATGCGTAAAACACCCCAGCCTCCGACTCTCAAGGCGCACAGGATTCTGAATTTATCAAACAGGGCAAATATTCGTTCAGGATCATGAGGCGCTGATGCGACGGCTTCAAGGTATTCCCGATAGCATTCGACAAAGCCGTTCATTTTCTCGGAAAGATTCCTTGTCCCCTTAAGCTCGAAAAAAGAAATATCCGGCGTATTTTCGTCCTTGATGATTTTTTCAACCTCACTTTCGTTGCCATCCCGGACGGCCCTGCCGAGCATGGCCAGCGCGCTGTCTTCCCGGAAACGATAATTTTTTGTCAATTCGATGATGCTGTCCTGAACACCCGGCGCAACGCCTGACATAACGTGATTTTTGCCATATATCTTTGAAACACAACGCTCAAATATTTCCGAATACACGTTCAACGGTTCCGGAAAGCAGAGGCTTCCCAGAACAGCCCCTGCCTCTACGGATGCAAGCTGATCCTTGTCTCCCAGCAAAATCAGCCTTGATTCACCGGATAGAGCCTTCATCAGTTTGGCCATAAGCGGAAGATCCGCCATCGACGACTCATCGATCACGACAATATCATAGGGCAGCGTGTTGTTTTCGTTATAACGGAAGAATGGTGAAAACTGCATGCTGCCCAGGAGACGATGAATGGTCATGGCGTCATTGGGAATCCGATGAAGAATATTTTCCGGCAAGCGGCCGTCTGTTTTTGTTTTTCGAACGGCTTCTTCCAGGCGTGCCGCGGCTTTACCCGTCGGTGCGCAAAGCGCTATGCGTAAAGGTTTGTCGCTTACATCCAGTAAAAAGGCCAGAACACGTATGATGGTAGAGGTTTTTCCGGTGCCCGGACTTCCCGTGATAATCAGGAATTTCCTGATGAGCGCCGCAACGGCGGCAAAGGCCGGCCAGTAAATTTCCCGAGCATTGATCTCTGGAAAATAAACACGCAATTTTTCGTGAAGCGCTGTATGATCTGCGTTCATCCATGCGTCAATCGCCGGTTGTTTCCTGATAAATTCAACGATATCCTGTTCGTATTGCCAGTACCTGTGAAAATAGAGCCGGTTTTGCTCATCCAGAATAAGCGGTTTATATTCCCCCGGAGCGCCGACGCATTGACTTTTCTTTAATAATCTAATCCATTCTTCCAGGTTGGGACACGCAGGCGCATCCTCTTCAATTCCGGTAGACATGCCCGCACAATCTCGTAAATTCAGGCAGACGTGACCTTGCACCCGCAAATTCCGACTGATCATTGACGCGGCCAGCCCCACAGCCTGATTCCTTTCACGGTCCAGAGACGTGATAAAATCTCCCAGATATAAATCAATGGGAAGAAAAAAATGGTCTGACTTTCCGGATATGTTTTGCATGGACGTTTCTGTTCTCATTTTTTTGATTTTTTATGGATGTTCATCATGGATATCGTTTGTTATTTGTGAAATATCTTCATGATATTCTTAAGGCTTGTCAAGACAATTTACATTGACATTGCCCTTTTTTTTGTTTAAGAAAATTGAAACACTTCAAGATGGAAGGCATATTAAAAACAAGGATGTTCATCTTATGAAAAAATCTCGGTTCCTGCTTCTGCCCAAAGATGAAAAGGGCTTTACTCTCATTGAAATTATTGTTGTCATGGTTATGATCGTTCTTTTGGCCTCGCTCGTGGGACCGAAGCTTTTCCCCAAACTGGGACAGGGCAAACAAAAAGCGGCCAAGGCGCAGATTGCCATGATTGAACAAGCGCTGGATCATTTTCGACTCGACGTTGGCCGTTATCCAACCACACAGGAGGGATTGTCTGCTCTGGAAAAAAATCCCGGTCTTCCCAAGTGGGAAGGAAGTTACCTCAAAAAGGGGCTCCCGGCGGATCCGTGGGACAAACCCTATCAATACAAATGCCCGGGTTCGCATGGCGAGTTTGACCTGTTTTCCCTTGGCCGGGATGGCAAACCGGACGGCTCAGGCGAAGATGCGGACGTCGTCAACTGGAAATGAAAGATGCTGCCCGCGCCGTTTTTTTTCACGGGAACCTGAAACCGACATGAACCTCAACTTATTGATTTGGATGATATGTTAAGAAAATTCATTTGGACGATATTCTTTGCGCTGATAATTTCCGGTATTTCCGTTGACGCTTTCTCTGAACAACTCCCTGCGGCATCAACGGCCAATGTTTCAAATCCGCCCACTCAAAACCAAACGGCCGCGCCTGCTGACATCTTGCCCGACGCGTCCGGAATAAAAAAATCGCAAGCCGCAGTCGTAAAAAAATCTTCGGTTCATAAAGGTCAGGTCAGTTTAAACTTTGAGGACGCCGATATCAACGCCGTCATGCAAACGGTGCTGGGAAACCTGCTGAAAGTCAATTATCTGATCGATCCACGCGTCAAAGGCAACATTACGTTCAGGTCCATCAAACCGGTCCCGCAAGAAGAGATTCTTCCGGTCATAGAAGCCATCCTGCACATCAATGGGATCGCCATCGTTGAAAATAACGGCATTTACCGCGTTATCCCCTTAAACGATGTTTCCAAGGAAACCGCTTCGGTTCGCTTCGGCAGAAATCCGGACGCCGTCGATATGACCGGTAAAGCTATCATTCAGGTTGTCCAGATCAACCACGGAACCTCTTCCGAACTTGCAAGGGTGCTGACGCCATTTGTCTCCGCCAATGCGGTCAGCGTGGATATTCCTAAAAACAATCAGCTGGTTCTCGTGGATACGCCCGCCAATATCAAGCGTTTGCTCGCTTTGATCAACATTCTCGACAGCGATGACCTGAAGAAAAAGAAAAGCCCCAGAGTGTTTGTCTACAATGTCCAAAACAGCAAGGCGAAAGATATCGTCATCATTCTGCATCAGATTTTCACCGGGAAAAACTTCGGCGACGCCTTCGCGCAGCGCTTGATGGAAGAACAGCAGCAGCAACAACAGCAGCAACAGGGCGAACAACCGCCGGAACAACCGCCCATTGCATTGACCCTCGGCGGCCGACAGGGAGGGTCTGCCGTAATCTCGGAATTAACAAAAATATTCTATGATGAGCTGACAAATACCATCATCATCCTGGGCACGGATGATGATTATAAAGTCATTGCGGATACAATCAAGACCATCGATGTTCTTCCCCGTCAGGTTATGATTGAAGGCGCCGTCGCCCAGATTTCATTGACCGACAGCATGACCATGGGCTTTTCCTGGCAGCTCAATACGAGCATTTCCAATCTGGGATTAAAACTGGGCATCAACACGAAAGTTCTGGACTCCAGCTATAAATCTTTCGAAGAAAAAGCGAAAACCGGTTTTACCATTGTAGGAACGGACAGCACCGGAACGATTCAAGCGGTCATACAGGCTCTGGCCAATGACTCCAAAGCCAAACTGCTGGCCTCTCCTCATATTTTGGTGTCCGATAATAAAGAAGCCCGAATTCAAGTCGGGCAATCCGTACCCATTATCACCTCGGAAACCATTGCCACGCAGGGAACGGTCCCTCAGAGAACCATTCAATACAAGGACATCGGCATTATTCTGAAGGTCAAACCCCGCATCAACGACAGCGGTCTGGTGACCATGGATATTACGCAGGAAATTTCAAGTTACACCACCGTGAAACTCTATGCGGACGAAGACCAGATCATCCTCAAGAAAACAGAGGCGATGACCAGCCTTGTCGTTCAGGACGGACAGACCATTGTGATCGGCGGACTGATTCAGGAAGATAAATCGGATTCCAATACGGGGTTGCCGTATCTGAGCAAAATCCCGATTATCGGTTTCCTCTTCGGAGAAACATCGAAAAAGAAAGAACGCTCTGAAATTATCGTCCTTCTGACGCCACGCGTGTTGAAAAATCCTCAACAGGCGGTGGATTTGACATCCAGGTATGTTGAAAAATTCACAGGAACAGGCGCCAGTCAGGACATTAAAAAGGACGAATTAATCAAGAACGATTCTTCCGACGAACTGATCAAATAATCGCGGCAACACCTTAAGATTTCATTATATGGGTGGCGTCCACCCTTTTGGGGGAAGTGGTATTTTTACCTCAGGAGCGGGAGGATTTTGAGGCTCAGTTTGTTGAAGTGGAGGCTGTTGTGCCGATTCCTCCGAGGTCTTTTCCGGGTCTTCCTTCTTGGCTTTCCGTTCAACCATGGGCACGAATATCTTCTCATTGTCACGCACGAGAAGAATTTTATCAGGATATATCTCCTTTAAAACAAACCCGCTGATCATATCGCCTTTTTTGAGCGCCTGCTGTCGCTGGACGCCAGTGCTAGAAACCTGGGGATTCGCAATATCTTCAATGTAAGCCATTTGCAGATCAGGTGAGATGAATGTTCCATACAAAGCAAATTGGGGATTGCCGCCACCTTCTGTTGCCAGCGACGGCAGCGCCACGCGTTTCACAGGCCGTCGGTCGGGATGAAACAAGTTCTTTTCAATTTTGGGATCTTCGATTTTCGCGGTAAACTTGGCAGCCTCAAAACTGACTCTGACCTGATCCTCAAGATAAGAGTCCGATATGACAGGCATGCTGACACCGGCAATGATTCCGACAAGATGGACGGTGGTATAGATCAGCCCCGCCAGGAAAGCCGCCATTAATATCAGATTAAGAGGCGTCAGAGATATTTTAATATTCTTAAAATATTTCATATTATTTACCAATGCCGATTGCATTTATTTTCAACTTTATCGCCAATTCCCGGGGATTGTCCGGATTAGTCACCCAGACATTAAGCTGTTTAACGGTCATGAACAGTGTATGCGTCTCAATGCCGTGAACAATATCATTGAGCGCGCGCGTATCGGGAAGCATCGCGTCAATTTCTATCTCATATATTCTATAGATTCCCGATTTTACGGGTTCCGCGGTGCGTTCCGCGGCGATTTGCCCGCCGCCCTGGATAATGATTTCCTTTAACGTGTTGCGCAACGATTCCATGGCCGTGGCAGGCACCGGCTCATTAATGATCCCCTCATCATCCGCCGCCTTGACCGGCCTTAAAAAATGGAGCGTGCTTGATATCTGCTGTTTTTTTGAAATGGCGGCAACGTATTTGAAAAGCATTTTTTCCTTTTGCTCACGGGTATCCTGCAATTCCATCTTCGCCGAAGTCAGGGCGACATAGCCGTATTCATACGCGGCATAGCATAAAAGAAGTCCAATCAGCGGCAAAACGATTTTTAATATTTTACTGTTTCTGATCATATTGTTACTTGCTCTCCCTGTCGGCGCGTTCGTTCACGATCTCCATTTTGAAAACGTTCATTTCCGAATTCATATCGTTTGAGCCGCTTTGGGGGTCCTGTCCCACCCGTTGCACATTTTTGAAATAGGGAGATGCTTCCAAAAGTTTTACCACATCAGCTTGCGCGCCCATGCCCCGCAATTCAATCTCCACGGTGCTTTCCGTCATCTCCATCCGCGATACCCAGAATCTGGAAGGAAGAATATCACTGAGCTCTCGAAGTAAAAGAATGCGGGGAGGCTTGCTGTTTTTAAATTCGTTGGTCGCTCTTATCTGATACAAAACCGTATCCAGTTCATTTTTCTGAGGCTCATTTTTGCGAAATTCCTCTTTCATGGCATCCATTTGATTTTCAATTTCATGGATTCTGACCTTATCCAGAGCCAGTGGCGCAAACAGGCTCAAGACGCCAAACACTACCGCGGCGATCAGCAGCATAACGGTGAATCGAAAGGCATGACCGGAAAGTGTTTTCCGGTTTTTGGAAAGAAGATTGAGGCTCTCCGTATTGCCCGGCATGAGTTCCAGGCAACCGGACGCCGAAAGACAGTCCGTTTCACGAATCTCTGCCTGGAGATCGATATTCAGACTGGATTTGCGCATCATATGAACGGGTCGGCTCATTTTATCTTTTATCGGTTCCAGAGCATCTTCATCGCTCAGCACAACAATCTGCGCAGCGTCCGCCCGTTCGCCCATGCCGTTCAGAAGCGACGACATGTCCTCGCACATCAGCGCTATTTTGTCGTCTGTGCTTTCCCCCGAAAACCGTTCCCGATGCGAAAAAAGAACAGCGCCTTCATCGATGCCGGAGACGTCGTATTCATCCCGGTAAACATCGAGCAGCACAAAACAATGCCTGCCATACAAATGCCTGAGCAGTCTTCCGATCACGGAAAGGCTGACCGTTACTTTTTCGACCGCGAATCCTTTATCTTCAATCGCCCGGATATAACCGTCTACCAGGTCTTTTCTGGCCGCCGCAACGGCAACTTTCAGATTCTCCTGCGTCTGGTCGATAATTTTGAAATCGAAATAGGCATTATCGGAGGCAAGCGACATTAAGCGGTCGAGTTCGTACGCGATGACATCATGAACATTTTCCAGAACCGCAATTGGAAAATCCGCGGTACGGTAAATCGTCCAGGCTTTAGGAATGGACAAAATGACTTTTGCGTTTTCTACGCCATATTCTCTGAAAAAATGATCCAGAGTCGACACCACATTATCCGGCTTCGGAAGCTGACCATCCTGATATAAATATTTTCTGCCGACGTTTTCCTGCGGCTTGCGTTCGTAAGCATATTTACGGCAGACATGAATTTTGCTTTTCCCCAAAAATTGCGAGGCATAGACCACGGAAAGGCTGTCTTTGTCCAAACCGATAAATACTCTGCGCCTCGGAGCGAAAACATTTTCCAGCAAGTCATAGTTAAGAAGCGTCCAGGCGGATTTTGACGCTTTGGAAACACGCTCTTCCATCGTGGATTTTAAAGAGGAAAATTGATCAGAAACCGTTTTCAGATTCATTGGATTACGTATCCCGGACTTTTGTAATAAACATACTGATACTTATCTTTCCCCTCAATCACAACGGTTGCGACAATCGGATACCCTTTTTTTTCATTGTCCTTGTAGCCTATGGAATAGATGGTATATCTGTTGGTTTCCTTGACGTCCAGAAACGGCATAATGTTCTGATTTTTATTGGCCATTTTGTTCTGATAGTTGCGTATTTCATCGAGATCATTATTTTTTCTAGCTTTCAGAATTCCCTCCTCGAATTCCGGCGTCATGCCGGGAATAGCCGCCAAAATGTTTTTGGAGGCCACATCAATGCTGATTTGGGGCGTCTGGTGATAAATCGAGAGATAATGAATAAGCCCTCTTTTCTGGTTATCGCCATACAGCAGTTCCGGTGTTACGCCTTTAACGAGAGCGAGTTCCTCCAGCGTTTCAAATTCTTTGTTTTTGGCTGAATAGGGATTCGGCAGGGACAGGTAATACTCTGATTCCGCTCCTTTCAGGCGCACATCATTGTCATTATCTTTCCAGTCAAGTATGGCGTCAATGACGGCCTCTGCTTTTTCTTTTTCCATGCCGTTGTTGACCAGAACATTCTTTAAGAAAACGGCGGTCTGATCGTTTAAGGCATTGAGATTTATCTTTCCGCCTTCATCCAAAATGCTGACCCGATATTGTCCATCGCCTATTTTATCCTTATAAGACGTTCCATCGACTTGGAACGGTAAATCGGTTTCCAATTGGGACGATTTGGGCGCTTTATTGCTTTTGAACGAGCTGCGATAAAATATCTCGGCAATCCCGCGCTGAATACCCGCTTCCGCAAGATACTTGTTTTCCATGCCTTCTTTAAACGCGAAAGTCGAGTAGGTTTCCGTTCTGACGAGGGAAGTAAAAGAAAAAGCCATCACGCTCAAGATAACCAAAAGCCACATTGTGATAAGCAGCGCAATTCCGCGATTGGATGACACGATACTGTGAACCCTTTCCCTGCTGTCCATGCGCCGATCTATCAGTAATTCCATACGGGTCTCAGCTTTGTTTTCAATTTGTTTTCTGAATACTTGAAAAAACAAAAAGAAGCAATTCATTTGTTTACATGCGCTTCCGAAATGTCATTTACCGATGATACGAGACCGAAGCGGCATCACAAAAGAATATTTTCCCCCGCCGTATGCAATGTTCAGTTTGACCTTTTCAGGCAGGATTTTATTGTCTTCCCACTTATCCAACCATTTAATCTCTGCGTTTAAGTCAGTTCTTTTCTCCGCATATTGAAAAGAAATATGGTCCATGTCTGAAAACAGCATTGTTTCCATTTTTTTTCCCGCGCCGATGCCATTTTCCGAAGCGGTCAGGGACATTTTTCCATTTTTGTCCTGAGTCACTTCATAATCGACAAGAACATATCCCCTCCACCCGTTCCATATGGAGTAGCTGGTTGGTATCTGGAGCTCATCTTTCTCCCCGTGAAATATATATTTGGGACCGTCGAGACCTTGCTGCATGAGCGGAATTTCCGAACTGATCTGGCAGGAAATAATCTGGAGGGAAGAACGAAATCGTTCCAGGCGGTCAATCTTTTTTTCACCGGCAGTTACCGCGTTGATGCCCATCCGCATGGCCATACCGGCCAAAGCAATAACAATCATCAGCAAAGAAATGGAAATGAGCACTTCCAGGAGCGTAAATCCCCTCTGAAGCATTCGCGGCCGCCGTGTGCAGAGCTTCCGATAAAGCCCGCCCGGATTTCTTTTTAAGCGCACATTTTCCATCTTACTGTGATGACGCCTCCTCTTCCTTTTGGCCCTGGTTTTCCTGGTTATCTTGATTTTCCTGTTTGTCAGCCTCCTGCGTGACCGAGCGTTTAACGGTTTTGGTTGATCTTAAAATGAATTTTTTTTCTTTTTCAGCCATGTTCCAGCGCATGGTCAGGCTGATTTCCATGAATTTGAAGGGCAGATTCTGAAATCGGTCTTTCATGATTTCAGAAATCAAAACATCGATCACATAGCCCTCATCCGTTTTATAATTTAATTTATTTTCTTCAAGAAAATCCGATGCCATGATTTCACTCATCCTGGCTTCCGCTTCAACGACCGCCGGAACGTAATTTTGCGACGAGCTGATGTTTCGTAAATTGGTTGAAATCAGCTGCGCCAGAACGGCTACGGAAATACCCAGAAGCGTCAGGGCGATTAATATTTCAATGAGCGTAAATCCTCTTTGAGCTTTATTCACTTGATTAGCATCTCCACCGAAGATCAATAAGCCACGTCCTTCCCTGAATAATTTACCGACTATGAATAAGCGGACGATCGATGTCAAGATTATAATTTATTCAATATAATATTTGACTTTTCTTATTTTCCAAATTTATAATCCCCGTTCAAAAAAGGACCGTTTATATGCATCTGATTCGTTTGATAAGGGCAGGTATTATGAAAAAATGTTATTCTAAATTAGTACACGCTTTTGGAGAGGCGAAAATTCCATTCATCAACAACTTCCGATTTCCCCTGCTGGGCATGATGATCATCGGTTACCTCTTTATCAGTCTTGCCTTCAACGGATCTGCGACTCCCGCTTATGCGGGAAATGACGCAAATGTCCCGTCTTACGGGAAAGGGGCATGGGAACTGATCATTTTTACCGATTATTTTTGTCCGCCCTGCCAGCTGGCCGAAAAAGACCTTGAACCCGAAATTGAACGACTGATGGCCAGGGGTGACGTTAAAATCACGTTTGTGGATTTTCCTGGACATAAACATACCGCGCTTTACGCAAAGTATTTTCTTGCTTCCGTTGCGGCCGACAGCGGCGCGGCAAATGTTATAAAAGCCAGAAAGGTCCTTTTTTCGCTGGCCGTAAAAAACGTCGACCAGGAAAAAACCCTGTCGTCAACGCTTAAATCAGAAGGCGTTAAGTTCAAGATGGCCGACCCCAAACCTGTTTTTAAGGAATGGAGCGCCATGCTCAAACGGTTTGAGATTGATCAAACCCCCACTTGCCTTTTGCGCTTTTCCAGCACGTATACTAAAAAATACACTGACGGCAATCAAATCCGAACCGCGCTTGTGTCTGATCTGAAAAAACGGTTTCCCGCCAAATAAAAGATGTGTCATTGAATAATCGTGAGAACTTGGGGCAGGCCGAGTATTTATTCGGCCTGCCCGTTTAATTTAGGGCCAATATCTGGCCAGCGCAAAATCATTGTCCGTCCCATTGAAGGAATATCCCGCCACAACAATCTTGCCGTCGGACTGCAAAGCCACGCCACAGGCGCAATCATCCGCCGATCCAATGGCCGTGGTGACCTTGCCCGTGTTTTTGAAGGTTGTATCCAGCGCACCCGCCGCGCTGTATCGCGCCAGCGCAAAATCATTGTTTCCATTCACATCGGAGCAGCCCGCGACGACAATCTTGCCATCGGATTGAAGACGAATCCCATAAGCAATGGCATTGCCCGAGCCAAAAGCCGTTGTCACCCTGCCTGTTGAACCGAAGCCGGTATCGAGAGTCCCGGCGGGATTATATCTCACCAGCGCCATATTGTTCTTTCCGCCCACAACAGCGCTTCCGGCAACCACTATTTTCTGGTCGGTGGGTTGGATGACCACAGCTGAAACGACATCCGCTTCTGAACTGACAGCCGTGGTGATGATTCCGGAGAAATTGAAGGTCGTATCGAGAGAGCCGTTTTCGTAATATCGAACAATCGCAAAATCATCACCGCTGCCATTGTTGGAATAACCGGCGGCGACAATTCTTTTATCCGCCTGGATGGCAACGGAATAGGCCGCGCTTCCTCCCGAGCCAATGCCCGTGATGACCTTTCCGGTGGTGTTGAATGAATTATCCAGAAAACCGTTTACCGTATAGCGAACAAGGGCAAATTCGTTACGGGTTGCATTTTGCGTCGATCCCGCAACGACAATTTCTCCGGTGGACTGGATGGCGACGGCATAGGCTTCATCATTATAGGACCCCACATCGGTCAGAACCAGGCCGCCCGTTCCGAAACCCGTGTCCAGACTGCCGTTGCTGTTGTAACGGACAAGGGCAATTTTGTTATAGAATCCATTAAAATAATATCCGGCCACCACAATTTTTCCGTCTGTCTGAATAGCCATCGCCCGGGCGTAATCATCATAGGAGCCTATCGGCGTTACGACTTTTCCGCCGCTTCCGAAGGTGGCATCGAGCACACCTGCCGCAGTATAACGTAAAACGGCAAAATCGCTGTATGCACCGTTGTTTGCAAAGCCGGCAACCACAATTTTTCCGTCCGTCTGGATGGCTACCGCATAGGCCTGGTCTTCATAGGCCAGTATATTGGTCGTCACTTTTCCTACTGTGCCGAACGCGGTATCAAGATTTCCAGGATCGGGTGGATTGGTAATTGTTCCGCCGCCGCTTGATTCGTCCGATCCTGTACCGCAAGCGCCTAAAAACAGGACCATGATCAAAACAAGGGTCAGAGACATGAATTTATTGGTTATTCTTTGCATGATTTATCCCCCTTTTTATATGCGCGAAAAATTTGCTGTATTTTATCATCCGCAATGTGCTTGATCCAGCATTGTTTTTGTTAATTTTTGGATCAAATTCTTATCCGGGCGGTCGAAATAAATGCCTTCGGATTCTCCATCTATTAAATGGATGCCGCGTAAAAAGAAATAATAAACGCCTCCGAAGTGCTTTTCATAATCATAATCCGGCAGGCGTTTCTTCAGATAAAGATCCAGGGCGACGGAATAGATTAAATATTGCAGATCATAAAAAGCGCTAAAGATTTCCTGTTCTAATTTATTCTGCGTGTACCCCTCATAACGATCGCTAAGATCGTTGGACTTCCAGTCCGCAAGATAATATCTCCCGTCATGTTCAAAGATCAAATCAATAAATCCTTTTAAATACCCCTTTACATGCGAAAAGTTTAACTTTCTATTTTGCTTCATTTTACCTGCTATCGGCTGCCGTTCAAGAATGGACAGAATTTTGGATGATGAAATCTCCTGAAGAGGAAAATAAAATTCCGTTTCTCTGAGGCAGGACGCAGAACCAATATCGGACAGCTTGAATTTTCGGGAACCGGGCGGCGTCAGTTCGGCTAAGGTGAGCTCCCGCAGCATATCGCTTATGGACGCCTGCCATTGTGAATCATAATTAAATTTTTCGAGCGCGTTTTTAATGATGGATTTTGTCCGGTCGTCATCAACGCGCGTAAAATCTATTTTTTCAAGAATTTCATGAAGCAGAATTCCGGATGTCGCCCCGGGCGGAAATTGGAGCATCCCCTGCCCGTCGGCTATCTCTTTGCGGTCTGAACCATAAACGGTTTGTTCATCCCATTCCATCTCATCCTGAGCCGCTTTTGAAAGATAAGTATAACTGGCGATTTTCCATCGCTGATCGAGAATGCCTTTAAATTCCATGGGAGCTATTTTAACATTTTCTTTTTCAGAAATGTGCAAAACCGCCTCTTCCGGGGCGATGATATTTGAAATTTTAATATCGTCCGGGGCCCCGCAGGCAAAGGAGCGCATCGCCTCGAGCATTTCTTCATCTGACGGGTTTCGCTTTGCATCATCAAAATAATTGCGGCAAAACAGATAGGTGGCCGCGGAACGCTGTACATCACGAATATTTCCCCAAACAAAATAGCAGCGGTTCTTCGCGCGCGTCAGCGCCACATAAAGCAGACGGCAGTCTTCCGCCAGCGCTTCATTCGATGCTCTTTCCTGATTTTCGGCCAGATCATCCGACCCGGTATCCGCCACGGCCTGCCAATTATTTTTTTCATCATGAAAACATACCGGCGTTAATGAATCATGCCCCTTGCCCGACTCCCAGCCAAACGGGCAGAAGGCAATCGGGTATTCCAGCCCCTTGCTTTTATGAATCGTCACGATTTTAACACAGTTGCGGTCGGTCTCCAGCTTCTGCTCATGATCTTCCAGTTTATTGTCCTGAGCCATGATCATTTCGTCGAGACGGATCAAAAGGTCCGAAGGATGAAGACGTCCTTCTCTTTGCGCCTGAAACAACAGTTGCGCCAGATGAAGATAATTGGTCAGACGCCTTTCACCGTCGGGGCGCGATGCAATCCGGACACGGACGTCTTCTTGTTCCATTAATTCCAGGATCATCGTCAGAAATCCTTTTTGCCGCCAGGATTCTCTTAATTGACGAAATTGCGTCATGGTCGATTGCATCCGGCCGTCATCGGGTGAAATCAAAACAAGGTCTTCAACCGTACAGTCAAAAAAAGGCGTTGTAAGAGCGGCAAGCACATAGCTTTCATCCTCATGGTGGATAATCCCGAGCATCAACAGGCGAAAATCATGAGCTTCGTCCGATGCAAAAACACTTTCAGCTGAATAAACGACGGAAGGGATACCCGATTTGAGCAATGCTTTTCTAAATGTTATCGCCTGTCTGTTGGTTCTCACCAAAATGGCAATATCGCCCGCGCAAAGAGGTTTTTCATCGATTAACGCCTCGCGTTTGCGGCCGTCATTTAAAAGTCCGGCAATCTCGCCTATGACCGCCCGGACGATGAGCGAGCGAGCGGCCGTCACGCCCAGGGGCTTTCCGTCTTCGTCGCCAGGAACAAACCACCAGTGCAAACCGGCGCTCTCGCCGCCGGGGCTTATCATGACTGTTGTTTTCGGCTTATCGGGGGGCAAAACCGGAAGATAGCCGATGTCGCCATAAAAAAATGGCTTGGACGGTTTTCCAAAGAATAAATTGAGGGCGTTGATGAGCGAGGTTTCGCTGCGCCAGTTGTATGTCATGAAATGCCGGGCATCGACGTTTTTTTGCGCCCTCAGATAAGCGTGAATATCGGCGCCGCGAAAACTGTAAATGGCCTGCTTGGGATCGCCGATGTAAAATATCGCGGAATTCTGCCCGTCATCAGCTTTCTTTGTAAATACTGATTGGATAATGGCATATTGTATCGGGTCGGTATCCTGAAATTCGTCCACCAGCACCGCTGAGTACTGACGGCGCAGAATGTCGGCCAGTTTGACGCCCCCTGAACCGCCAAGCGCCTCGCGGGCCCGGGTTAAAAGATCGTCAAAATACAAAATATTGTTTTTTCTTTTCAAGCCGGGAAAATCAACCTTCGCGCTTTCCAGAAACTCTTTTTTAAGCCCGGACAAATAGCGATCCAGCATGGCAACCATCGCGTCCGCCTGCTCGCACAGAACCTGAGCCAGATCGAAAATCTCATGCGACGGCGTTTTCTGTTTTTGTTTTGTTTTCTTTTTCAGACTGTCGGCGCTCACTTTAACCATGCAGGCAGGCACGGGAAGCGTCATGTCCGGACGCCTGAGCACGCCTTCTATGTCGCTTATAATACCGTCCACATGTTTTCCGTAAGTCTGAGCGTTTAAGGCCGGATCGCGCAAGAGTTGTGAAACGACGTCTCTTTCATTAAACCAGAGCGCTTTGATTATTTCGTAAGATTCGCGCAGGTCCCTGGCCGCGGATTCAAAAACATCCTGTTCAAATGACGTTTTCTCCGGAATGATCTTTATGTCTGGCCGGGTCAGGGCAAGACGAAGCAGCTCCACAAAGGTATCAGGCGTTATTTTCTTGCTTATGGCGTATTGAACCATGAGAGGATGCGCATCATAAAAATGCCTGCGCCAGAAATCACGCGCAAATTCCCTCTCCAGGTTCGTCTGGTCGGCAATCAGCTCCATATCGAAATGCGACCCGCTGGCAAAGGCGTTGTCGGCAAGCATTCTCTGGCAGAAGCCGTGAATAGTGTATATGGCCGTTTCATCAAAATTGGCCAGAACGTCATTGAGCTGCCGAATAATGCGTTTCCTGTCGTTTTCGTCCGGATACTTATCCACAAGGTTTAGAATAAAGGGATCGGGTTTATCGGCGTCGCCGCAAAACGCCGTCTGCGCTTGAGTAACCATATGACGAATCCGGCTGCGCAGTTCGGCGGTCGCCGCGTTGGTAAAGGTAATGACCAGCAGCTGACGGGCCGTAAATTTGTTTTCGATAAGAAATCTCAGGAATAATCCGGCCAACGCATAGGTTTTTCCAGTCCCCGCGCTTGCTTCTATCAGATTGACGCCTTCAAGCGTACAGGCCGCGAGATCAAAGGGTTTCATGCATCAGGACTCCGTTTTCTTTAAATGAGCGAAAAGTTCTTTTAAAATATTTTCCGCCGTCTTCTGAAATTCCTCATCCAGGGGTTCAATGCCGCCGAAACATATTTTACAGGCAATATTTTCCGAATCCGCCTGATTTCGGTTGTATTCATCTTTCAGCCACGCCGCCTGCGCCACCGCCAGGGCGATAGTCTGCGATTTATTACTCTGCCATAAGGCCTTTGCGTAGTCCCAGGACGAACGCGCAAAAAGTTTGACCGGTTTTGTATGGCCCAGACGGTAGTATTGAATCAGAACGTTCAACTGCTCCATGGCGTCCGCAAGCGGTTCAAACTGCCATATTTCCTCTTCGCCCAAAAGAAGGCTTGTTGTCGGATAGCCTTTCGGGGCCGCCGCATTCAGAACCAGATGCTCTATCCAGGCGCTTAAATAATCCTTCATTTTCAGCTTCGCCGGACGATATGATATTTTCCAGTGTTGACGAATGTCATCAATCGTTGCGATCAAGGATTCCTGCCCGACGGATAAACTCAAGTTGAGTTTGTCCATTTTCGGGCTTTTCAGGCAACGTGCAACCTCTTTTGCAAAGTTCGACGCAGACGTTAATACATTGCCGAAAAGATAATCTCCCGCTGCTCCGACAGGCAGGACGCCTTCGGCTCTTTTTATTTTGAAGACCATTTCAGCTTCCGCGGATTGAAGCCTGTTTTCAACAATAGCCTGTTTGATTTGGTAAGCATTGAGCGAGTCGATGCCAAACGGTTCACTGTCCGGGTCTTCCTGCCAGAGCGCGCCCGGCAATTTCATTCCGAGCCGATGCGTCAGAAAATACGCGGCGGGATCTCTGTAAAACCTCAACAGGTCCGGAAGGGGAATAACCTTATCCCCCGATTCCATCTCGGGGAGCGCTTCTTTTTGAAAAAGCTTTCTTTCGACTGCGCCGCCCGCGATAGCTTGAGCCGCCCGATAGTTGGAAAGAGAATAGCTGTAAAGTCTTTCATCGTCTCGAAAATAGGCCGATGAAAAAGGATGCAGGCGGTGATGTCTGACGATGGTTTCGGACACGGGTTGGTCGCTTTTCACCTCGCGATAATTCTTTTTCAGATAATCCAGAAATTCACAGACAAGCACCGAAGGCAGCGTTTCTTTATTGTCCTGTGAACTCAGTCCCACATAAGAGATGACCAGTTTTTTACGCGCGGAAAGAATGGATTCCAGGAAAAGATACTGATCGTCATTGCGCAGTGAACGGTCGCCCGGGCGTTTTTGAGCCTCCATGATGTTAAAACCCGTGTTCATATCCCGACGGGGATAAGCGTCCGCGTTCATCCCCAGAAGACAAATCACGTCAAACGGAATGCTGCGCATCGGAAGCATGGCGCAAAACGACACCCCGCCGTCAAGAAACCTCGCGCCTCCTCCCGAATGCCCCATCGCCTCACGCAGATAACTTCGGATAACGCTCAACTCAATGGATGCCCCGCAGCCGGACAGGTTCTGTTCTTCTTGAAGCCGGCTGATGATTTGATGAATCGAATAACGCTCATTTCGATAGGCGTCGGAAACGGTAAAACAATTCGTCAGAATCGTTTTTAAAATGCCGCACCACGGCCCCAGCGCGTGAGGGCGGCACAAAACATCTCTAAAAGAGACCAGCGTTTCCCAGAAGGTTAAAAATCGGCCCAGTACGACGGTTTGTTCCGATTCAATCTCACCGTAGGGAAGAATGCCCGAAAACAGGTCATGACGGCGGCCGTCGAACATCACACCGGCAAGCAGACGGTCCAGACCGTGCTTCCATGTATTCTGGCCGAAGGAGGGCAAATTAAATGACCGTCGATGGGCCTCGTCCAGGCCCCATTTGATGAGCGTTTGATCGATCCAGTGATGGATCAACTCCCGATCTGTCTGGCCAATCTGAAACTTTTCGCAAATGGCGGGGTTTTCCAGCAAGGCCAGAACATCCCCCGCCTTGAAGCGGCTTTCGGCCATATCCAGAATCGACATTAGAGAGCTTGCGATAACTCCGGAAAACAAGGGGCTGCGATCGGCGATGGTATAGGGAATTTTCGGCTCTCTGGCTTCAAAGACGGCTTCAATCAAAGGCGCGTAAGATTCGATGTCCGGTGTCATCACCAGGACATTTCTGGGCGCGACGGTGTTGTCTTTGTTGAAAATATGCAGCAGAGCGTCGTGAAGCGTCTCCACTTCCCTAAGCGGGCTGTGACAGGCGTGTATCTGGATCGAATCATCGTTGCGCGGTATTTCTTCTAGATGGCTTTGTTCATCATGAGGTTCTCTCAGATGATAAATATCGCTTTGAACTTTTTTAAGGAGATTGTCCCGGCGGGGTTCTTCGAATAAATCCGTATAATCAACAGGCATGTCTTCCATCAAACGGAAAAAATCCCTGCCTTGCGCGCCCCATGACGCCAGAAGCGAGTTTCCGCCTTCCAGATGCAATAAATCATCATCCACATTCGCGCGGCTCTCTTGAACCTTGCGCGTCAAACGGGTGATTTCCTGTTTTGATTTAATGTCCGCCCAGAATTCACGGGAAGGATTCATGTAATAATAATCCACCGGCACATGGTCCGAAAGCCGAACGAAAATATCCAGATGATAGGGCGGCAAATACGATATGCCAAAAATGGAAAGCCTCCGGGGCAACATGTCCGGCCGGCAGGGTTTGTATTGCATGGCCGCAAGCAGTTTCTTTTGCAGCGCCGCTCTATGCCCCGCCGCCTGCTTTTCCGACAATCTGCGCCAAAGACTTGCCTGCCAGCGCTCGCTTTCGTCTGAGACCTTTCCCTCTTCCCATTTTAAAATGACGTCAGGACGGAAGATCAGGTACTGATCGAAGGCGCGGGCAATTTTTTCGGCCAGCTGATGCAATTTCCTTTGGTCGCCGCCCTCCCCCAGATAATGACGGATCATGCGGAATTCATCATTTGCGACCCGCTCGGGTAGTAAATCAAAAATCCGCCAGGCAAGCACACGCTCATCAAACAAGGGGTTTGCCGTGTATCCCGGAAGAAATGCGTCAAAAATCTCGTCCATAAACAAATTCGGAAAAGGAAAACGGTAATTTGCCGCCACGCCATGGCGGGACGCCAGCTCAAGAGACACCCATTTGGCCATGCCCGCGCTTTGCACAACAATCGTCTCCGGAGTCAGAGCGCCGGCAAGCGGTTTACTTAACCGTTGGGCCAGAGTCTCGATCAGGTTTTCCAGACAATTGGCGACAAACACTTTCATGATTGATTTTTTCTCTTTCCTGAATTACATAGGGGCTCAATATCATAAATTGAACAAGACTGATAAATGAATTTACATAAAAGCCATGGGATACTATTTAAACAAGACGGATCATTACCATAAGCACGGAATTCAAACCCTGGGTTGGGAGCTGACCGTTTGCAACGCGCTGTATCCGCCGAACAGCGTCTGTCGCACCGTCCTGAAAAGCAATGCGTCTTTCGGCGTGCATCTTTTCAACTTTCTCAAGCGATTCATTGCTTTTCCCCAACTGAAAAACATTCTGGAAGTCGGTGGCGGCATGGGCTACCTGATGAAAGATTTTCTTGCGCTTTCCTCCAATCTTCAGGCCACCATGCTGGATATTTCACCCCTGCTTTTAGAAAAGCAAAAAGAAACACTGTCAGGTCTTTCCGTTCTTTTTCGTGAAGCGGATTTCCTGCACGTTCCCGTCTCGGAACTGCGGGCATTTGACTTTATTATTTTGAATGAAAATCTGGGCGATTTTCCCACGCTGGTCGCGGATCGCGGCCACAGCCGCCACAGCGATCCGGAAACGCTTCGGTGGGCAAACAAAGTCGATGATTACGAAGAAGAATTTTCCCTGAATTTTTCCGCGGGAGAAAACATCAATATCGGCGCCCTGTCCGTTGTGGAAAAGCTCTGCGGCGCCCGCATTCCCTATATTTATTTAAGCGAGCACAGTTGTGAATCGTCTCATCACAACCATGCCTTTCCGTGTTTGAATTTTCAGGCCACCGGCAATCCTGAAAAAATAACGCTTAAAGGCCATAACGAATTTACTGTTAAATTTTCCTATTTGCAGAAGATCGCGGAGCAATTTCATTATCGGGTCGTGCGCGGACAATATATCGACATTCTGTATCTTGATTTGAACGACAAAGTCCAGACGGCCCTGAGATCGCCCAATCCGATAAACGACGAACAGGAAGTGATCCAGCATTTTGTCTACGATCTTTACAAGTATGAATATATGGTTCTGATCAACGAGAACAAAAAGAGAGGATAGTTCATGAAATTCATAAAGGTCGCTTTTTTCAGTTTTGTCATGGTGTCGTTTCTCGCGGCAAACAGCCTTGCTTTCCGATGCGGTTCGGGCCTTGTATCCAGCGGAGACACGAAAACACAAGTTCTGGTGACCTGCGGCAAACCAACATCCAAGGAGTCCACCTGCGAAGGACACCAGACAAGCACAAGCTTCGACAAGGACGGCAAAGTTAAAAAAAGCAAAAAAGGATGCAAAAAAGTGGAAGTCTGGCATTATAACTGCGGCGGAAACGATTATATCTACGCGCTGACTTTTGATGATGGCAAACTGATCCATGAAACGACCGAAGGCCGCGGCAAAGGCAAATCAGACTGCCTCGGGAAATGATCAAAAAAAGACTTCGGAAACGCTTTAAACCGTCTCCCGCATTTCCAGCAATCCCGCTACTTTTTCAGGATCATCCGTCGGCGCTTTGCAGCTGAAATTGGCGCAGACATAAGCCGTTGCCCGACCGGGGATACAGGAATATGACTGAACGTAAGGCGCAACAGTTTCAATATCCGTCTGGCCTGAGCTTTCGGGACGAAAGACGACAATCTTGTTGGGCGCAAATGGTTTTCTGAACGCCTTGATCATCATGCGCGTGTCCGAATGATTCGGATGGCCGACAATCACAACTTCGTTTGCCGGACCGATGGCAAAATCAAGCCCGCAGAGAAATTGCACGAAAGCCGTCGGGGCCGCGCCGGCATGAGCCGGAAAAGCCCGATAAATCTCGTGCGCCCTTTCATCCATTTCGACATCCCCCGTTATCCGCGACAATTTGAGCGCATTAAGAAACGCCACGGAATTGCCCGACGGAATGGCGCCGTCGTAAAGTTCCTTGGGGCGCATCAACAGGGCCTCCGCATCAGCCGGTGTAAAAAAGAAGCCACCATCTTTTTCATCTCGGAAAAACGCGTGCAGGTGAGACTGGTATTCCAAAGCCTTGATCAAAAAACGTGTTTCAAAGGTCGCTTCATAAAGCTCGAGAAGCGCCCAGACAACAAAGGTATAATCGTCGACGTTTCCGTTTATGGCCGCCTCACCGTCGCGGTATCTGTGCAACAGTCTGCCTTCCTTGTTTTGCATCTTTTGCACAATAAAATCCATGGCGCGCATCGCCGCATGCGTGTATGACGCGTCATCGAAGACCTGCGCGCCGCGAGCCAGCGCCGCGATCATCAGAGCGTTCCAGTCCGTCAGAATCTTGTCGTCTTTGTGTGGATGGACGCGCTTTTCTCTCGCGTCAAACAGTTTTTTCCGAATGTCATCCAGCGCATGAAGCGTTTGCGATGAATCAGCCCCGCCTGCATGTTCAGCGCGAAGATGAGCAATGAAATGGCCGGTTTGAATCTCCTGCATGCCATGCACGGACAAATCGCCTTCGTGTTTGTACAGCGATAAAAACAAATCAGCTTCTTCTTTTGTCAAAACGCCGCGGACATCCTCTTCCGTCCACAAATAGAACTTTCCTTCCACCCCTTCGCTGTCCGCGTCCTCGGCGCTGTAAAACGCGCCGTTTTGATCCGTCATGTCGCGTAGCACATACGCAAAGATATCACGTGCCAGGGTTTCATAGCCGCTCTTTTGGGTGGCCTGGAAAAGCTCAATGGCGGCCAGCGCCATCATGGCCTGATCATAAAGCATCTTTTCAAAGTGCGGCACAATCCATTGTTCATCCGTGGAATAGCGGTGAAAGCCGAAGCCGATATGATCGTAAATTCCGCCTCTGCGCATGGCCAAAACGGTGTGTTCCGCCATCCGCAAGGCATGTTCTTCCCCTGTTCGCTTCCAGTAACGAAGCAGGAAAAAGAAAGTGTGCGGCGACGGAAATTTCGGCGCGCCTCCGAAGCCGCCGTATGTTTTGTCATAGCTCATCGCCAGCGACCGGTAAGCGCGATGCAGGACTTCCTCCCCCAGGTCATCCGCCGCACTTGCCGGAGTATGCTGCAACGACTGAGTAATTTCCCTGGCCGCCGTCAAAACTTCTTCTCTTTTATTGCGCCAGAGGTCCTGAACCTGAGGAATGATCTCCGTCAATCCGAGCATGTTGTATTTCTGTTTTTGGGGAATGTACGTGGCGGCAAAAAAGGGGCGTTTGTCCGGCGTCATCATGATGGTCAGCGGCCAGCCGCCGCTTTGCGTCATCAGCTGACAAACCTTCATGTAAACCGCGTCAATGTCGGGGCGCTCCTCGCGGTCTACCTTGATGTTGACAAATGTTTCATTGAGCAGACGGGCGATATCTTCATCTTCAAATGATTCGCGCTCCATGACATGACACCAGTGGCAGGTGGAATAACCAATGGATAGAAAGATGGGCTTGTCCTCTTTCTTCGCCTTTTCAAAAGCCTCATCCCCCCAGGGATACCAGTCTACGGGATTTCGGGCATGTTGAAGAAGATAGGGGCTTTTTTCGTCTTTCAGTCGATTATACGTCATGGCATTCAACTGTGTTTAACGCAGGAGAGCTTCCGCAATGGCGGCAAGCCCCGCCGGTTGGGTCGTCAGTGGCGTATGCCCGACGCCCGGCACGATGCGAATCTCGGCGTGCGGCTGATTTTTGGCCAGCACGGATAAATAAATCATCGGTTATTTGATCAACATCGTCGCCGGATCAAGAATCAGGGCATCAGCGGTTGCATTCGGCGACTGGCCTTTGAGAGCTTTGATATAAACTTCCGGGCCTTTGGCCGCCAGTTGAACCAGAACATCAAATAAATCGGCCACATGCAGGAAAGACAAGGGCAGTCCGTTCTTTTGCGGTGGTTCATGCCGGTGGGTGTGAACCGTAAACCAGATGCTCATGGAGTATTTTTTGGCCATTTCCTTTAATTCCAACAAAAGGCCCCGTCCGGACTCGTCAAATTTCAAACCATCGATAATCATGATGTGCGGTCTGAAAATATTCTGCTGCATTAAATCGGTCAAACGCTCCTCAAGTTTCGGGGCGCTGAATCCTTCCACTTTAAACGTCATGATAAACCTGAACGCCAGAATCTGCTCCCAGTACTCCCGGATTTCGGCGGCATCGTATTTTTTGGCGATGTCATGGAACAATTCATGATACCAGACATCCACTTTGCTGACCGCGTCGTTGAGGCTCACATGCAAAACCGGCTGGTCATGCATCATGGCATGCAGCGCCATTTGAACCAGAAGCGCTGTTTTGCCGACACCGGCATGCGCGAGCACGGCGCCAAGACCGCCTGCTTTCAATATATATTCATTTTCAAACCCAAGTTTGAGCAGCGGATTTCTTTCCAGAATTTCTTTTTTGATCATCAGTATATCCTCATAAGCTAAATGGATAACATTACCGTCTTGTCTTAACGCTCTTCCTACCGCCATTTTTCTTACAGCCTAACAGCCTACAGCCTAATAGCCTATTTATGCCGCCGTCTTTTTATTCTGAGCGACTTCCAGCGCGATCTTTTCCGCAATCGACTGCGGCACCTGGCGATACAGGGCAAACTCCATGGTAAACTGCGCCTTCCCTTGCGTGGCTGAACGAAGGATGGTGGAGAAGCCGAACATTTCCGCAAGCGGTACCTGCGATTCGACGACGCTCATGACACCTTCGTCCTGGGAACCGATGATCATGCCGCGGCGCTGATTGAGCAGCCCCATGACGGAACCCTGAAACTCCGTGGGTGTTTCCACGACAACCTTCATAATCGGTTCGTGAATCACAGGTTTGGCCCGCAGGTAGGCTTCCTTGAATGCGCCGCGCGCAGCCGCCTGGAAGGCCATGTCGGATGAGTCGACGGCATGCGACGCACCGTCGTTGATCACGACTTTCACGCCGGTAATGGGGAATTCAAGTTTCGGCCCCTTGGCCATGCTTTCCTTGAATCCTTTTTCGCAGGCGGGAATATACTGCGTGGGAATCGAGCCGCCGAAGATTTCATTTTCAAATACGAATTCGGCGTCGGTTATCGGTTCAAGGTAACCGGCAATACGTCCGTACTGACCGGAACCGCCCGTCTGCTTTTTATGCGTGTAATTGAAATCCGCTCGCTGGGTAATGGTTTCACGATAGGCCACGCGCGGGTTGCCGGTGGTTACTTCGGCGTTATATTCGCGCTTCATGCGCTCTACGTAAATATCCAGATGCAACTCGCCCATTCCTTCAATGATGGTTTCGTTGGTTTCATGATCCACATATGTTTTGAAGGTCGGGTCTTCCTTGGAAAAACGATTAAGCGCCTTGGACATGGCCATCTGCGATTTGTTGTCTTTCGGCACAATGGCCAGCGAGATAACGGGTTTGGGCACATACATGGACGTCATGGTCATGTTCATTCCCGGTGAAACAAACGTATCGCCGGAGGCGCATTCAATGCCGAACAATGCGCCGATGTAACCGGCTTTCAAGGCTTCAACGTCTTCCATCTGGTCGGCATGCATCCGCACAACACGGCCCACCTTGACTTTCTTGCCGTTTCTCACGTTGACGATGGTCGCGCCTTTTTCAATCGTGCCCTCATAAACACGGATATAAGTGAGCTGTCCGTACTGTCCGTCTTCCAGCTTGAAGGCAAGCGAAATGATGGGCCTGGAAGGATCGCCTTCGAGCACCACGGGTTGTTCGTTGTTGTCCATATCCAGAGCGACGTTTTCGACTTCCGACGGCGCCGGCAGCAGATAGGTTACGCCGTCCAGAAGAGGCTGAACACCTTTATTTTTATAGGCCGATCCCATGTACACCGGCGTGATTTCGCGTTTGAGCGCGCCTTTGCGGACCGCCGCGTACAGCAGCTCGGGTGTAATTTCTTTTTCCTCCAGAATAGCTTCCGTCAATTCGTCGGAAAAGAGCGATGCGGCGTCGATAAGTTCTTCGCGCTTTGCTTTGGCTTCCGCAAGCAGACTTTGCGGAATTTCTTCCGTTCGTATGTTTTCTCCGTTGTCTCCGTCAAAATAAACCGCTTTCATGGCCACCAGATCAATCACCCCTTGCAGGTCTGTTTCCAATCCGATGGGAATCTGCATGGCGACGGCGTTATGCCCGAGCTTGGTGCGAAGCTGTTCGATAACGCGGAAAGGATTCGCGCCGCTGCGGTCGCACTTATTAATGAACGCAATGCAGGGAACCTTATAGCGCTTCATCTGCTGATCCACCGTGATGGACTGGGACTGCACGCCGCCGACCGAACATAACACAAGAATCGCACCGTCGAGCACGCGCAGAGATCGTTCCACTTCGATGGTGAAATCAACGTGGCCGGGCGTATCAATAATATTGACTTCGTAGCCTTTCCACTCGCAATACGTCGCCGCGGAGGCGATGGTGATGCCGCGCTCCTTTTCCAACTCCATGGAATCCATGGTTGCGCCAACACCGTCCTTGCCTTTAACGTCGTGAATGGCGTGAATTCTTTTCGTGTAAAACAAAATACGCTCGCTGAGCGTGGTTTTGCCGGAATCGATATGGGCACTGATTCCAATATTTCTAATTTTCTGATCGTCGAATTTCATTGAATAACCTCTCACTATATTTTTTCCTGGAGTTGACTATAAAAAAACCCCGCATTTGGAAGAATCTCTGCCAGATGGGGGATTCACCGAAATCGAGCCTGATTAACAAGAGCTTGGCCTTCTATATTCTTTGAACCATTTTGTCAAGTTAATATTTGAATATTTTCATTTTTTTGATTACAGTCTGTTGGCGACACCTTCTTCAGCCGATATAAGCTTGAGAGTATTTCGGTATATTTTTTCGGAAAGTTTAGCGTTATGCCAAAAATTAAAAGGAATAGCGTTCTGGGTATTGCCATGATTCTTGTTTTTACAGGACTTCTGGGCGTGCGCCTCGGTTATTTCAAGGAGGAACCGCCGCCGGAGCCTTTGACAAAAAAACCGGGGATTTCGCGACCTGCCGAAACCTGGATGAATATTTATCAAAACAAACAGAAAATAGGAATAATTCATCGTAAATTCAATAGATTAGAAAATGGCGCCTACCAGACGGAAGAAAAAGTCACGATGCACATCAACACCATGGGGGTGACACAGGCGCTTCATGTGTCGACGGACGTTCAACTTCATCCGGACATGTCCTTGTCTTCCTTCACCTTTGAGTTGAATTCCAGTTTGTTCCGCTTCAGCGCGCACGGCTATGCCGGCAATGATAAACTCATTGTTTTCAGCGGGCTTCCTCACGCCCAGACCAAAACCATTTTGCCACTGAAAGATATTCCCCTCATGACCGCCAATATTTACGATGCGGCATTTCTCGGCGGCCTGGAAAAGGACAAATCGCGCGAATTCAGCATTTTCGATCCTTCAACGCTGGGAATCCGCAAAATTCTCGTCACCCGGAACGCCGATGAAATGATCCCGATTATGGGAAAACATATTCTGACTCAAAAATTCTGCGCTGATTTCATGGGCGCAAAAAATTGCGCCTGGCTGGACAAAGAGGGTGAAGTTCTTAAGGAATCGGGACTTCTGGGGCTTTCCATGGAAAAGGTCAGTCCGGAACAAGCGCGGGCAGGCGTAACCGTCTCTTCCAGCGCCGATTTGACGCAAATTGCCTCTATTCCATCCAACATGACACTTTCGGAGCCTTCCAAACTGACAAAAATAGATATTAAACTGAGCGGCCTGTCTAAAAACTATAATCTACCGGGAGGTCGCCAAAAATTTCACAACAACATTTTATCGATTACGAAAGAACGTTTTCCTCCCGATCCGATGAGTAATGCGGCCATACCTGCCTTCATCCGAACTTATTTAGAGCCATCCGCGCTTGTGCAAAGCGATCATCCGCAAATATCAGCGCAGGCCGGCAAAATCATATCCCCTGCTGATCCGCCGCCGGTAAAAGTGCAAAAGATTGTTCACTGGGTCTACAAAAACGTCCAGAAGAAACCCGTTTTGTCCGTCCCAAATGCCCTTGAAGTTTTAAAAAATAAAATGGGGGACTGTAATGAACACGCGGTCCTGACCGCCGCCCTGCTTCGCGCCGCGGGTGTCCCCACGCAGATCGAAGCCGGACTGGTCTATTTAAACGGACGCTTCTACTACCATGCCTGGAATGCGGCTTATCTGGGTGAATGGATTACCGTCGATTCCGTATTCAATCAAATTCCCGCCGATGTGACTCATCTGCGGCTGGTGCGCGGAGAAGGCAGTGAACAACTGGACCTACTGGGCGTGCTAGGCAAAATCCAACCGGAGGTGCTTACCATATCTTATGATTGAGCTAAATTGCGTCACCAAGGATTTCGGCACGACCGTGGCGGTTAACTGTCTCAGTCTGCACGCCCGGAAGGGAGAAATATACGGATTCATCGGCCCCAACGGCGCGGGCAAGACCACCACCATCCGTATGATGGGCGGCATCATTGAGCCAACCAAAGGCAGTATCACCATCGGCGGCATTGACATGAAAAAAGATCCCGTCAGCGCCAAAAAGATCATCGGCTTTGTGCCGGACAGGCCGTTTCTGTATGAAAAACTCACCGGGATGGAATTTTTGAAATTCATTTCCGACCTGTATGAGGTTGATCGCGGCGTGATGCCCAAACGGGCCGAAGAACTTTTAAAACAGTTCGCACTCTGGGAATGGGCGGATGAAATCATCGAAGCTTACTCCCACGGAATGAAACAAAGGCTGATTATCGCCGCCGGTCTTTTGCATGATCCTAAAGTGCTGGTGATCGACGAACCGATGGTCGGCCTAGATCCCTCCGCGGTGCGAATGGTTAAAGATATTCTTAAAGGATTGGCCGCGCAAAATGTGACCATCTTTGTTTCCACGCATACGCTGAGCATCGCCGAAGACCTCTGTGACCGCATCGGCGTCATTCATAAAGGAACGCTGCTGGCGCAGGGAACCATGGCCGAGCTCAACGAGGCCGCGCAAACCGGTGAAGCCGGACTTGAAGAAGTTTTCCTCACACTCGTGAAAGAAGCATAAATATGTATGATACAGGAGTATAAAATCGCCGCATGAATACGGTCCTGACATTACTGAGGCCGAGATTTACGGCGGTCGCCAACGGGTTGAGGCACCGCCACCAGGAAAAGCACCGTTTCCGGTTATTTATGTTCGGAGCGGTGGGGCTGGCTTTCTGGCTGGGCACGTTCGCGATTTTCTTTCGCGTGCTTTCGTACTTTCAGGGCGTGCAGGACTTCGGCGACATTCTGTCCATGAAAATTCTGTCCATGATGATCATCACCTTTTTCACGCTGCTGCTCTTCAGCAGCATCATCAACAGCCTATCGCACATGTACCTGAGCCGTGACCTGCCTTTGCTGCTTTCTCTGCCGGTGTCCATCAAAGATATTTTCATGTCGCGCTGGCTGGGCAGCGTTTTTGACTCGTCATGGATGGTGGCGACTTTCAGTCTGCCGGTGTTTCTGTCTTACGGTCTGGTTTTTAATTCTGGATTTCTTTTTTATCTTTTAGCGCTGGGCGCCATTTTTTGCCTTTGCATGACGGCGTCGGCGCTCAGCAGCCTTGTGGTGCTCCTGGGCGCCGCGTTGCTTCCCGCCGGAAAAATCCGCACACTCTTTGTCATTCTGGGAGTCGGGCTCGCCATCCTTCTGGTGGTTGTATTGCGGATGATCCGCCCTGAACAACTGGTCAATCCCGACAGTTTTGCCTCTGTCGTTCTTTACCTGAATTCGATGCAGGCGCTTTCGCTTGCGTATCTTCCAACCACCTGGATCGCGGACACCGTGCGCTATGCGATCAGGTCTGAATGGAAAATGGCGCTTTTCAATCTGGCCCTTTCTTTGAGTTTTGTTTTTTCATTGATTTTCATCAATACGATGACGGCCGGCGCTCTGTATTTCCGGGGGTTTTCCCGAGCCCAGACGACGGCCAAACGTTTTTTCACGCCGCTCATGATTCGCGGTCACGGCTGGGAAGACCTGCTTTTCTTTTTGTCCCGGCCGGCCAGAGCCTTCGCCATCAAGGAGATTCGATCGTTCTTCCGCGATTCCACGCAGTGGCCGCAGCTTTTTTTGATCTGCGCTTTAATTGTCGTCTATCTGTATAATTTCTCGGTTTTGCCCCTGGATAAAGCACCGATTAAAACGGTTTATCTGCAAAATATTTTTTCGTTTCTAAATGTGGCGCTGGCGGCTTTTGTTCTTTCAGCCATCTCGGCGCGTTTTGTGTTTCCCTCCGTCAGTATGGAAGGCGAGGCGTTCTGGATTATCCAGTCCGCGCCCGTGTCGATGAAAACCTTTCTCTGGATCAAGTTTTTCCTCTACTACATCCCGCTTTTGATTTTATCGGAATTTCTTATTGTCGCCACGAACATTCTGCTGGGGGTCACCCCTTTCATGATGTTTTTATCCATGGTGACTATTTTTTGCCTGGTTCCCGCCATTATCGGTCTGGCCGTGGGGCTGGGCGCGCGCTTTCCTGACTTTAAATCGGAAAATCCCGCTTTATCCGTCACCAGTTTTGGCGGTCTGCTCTTCATGCTGCTGTCCTTCGGTTTGATCGCGGCCGTCATCATTCTGGAAGCCGGACCGGTCTATCGCATCTTCATGACCAAACTGCACAATCGGAGCTTCTCAGGAACGCAGATATTATGTTTTGGCGCTTCGTTTTCGCTGGCGCTCTTTTTGTGCGTCTTCGCCGTCATTTTCCCCATGAAACTGGGCGAGAAGAATCTTCTTAAAAAATAATCTATTACCTTCTTTTTCGATCATATTAAAAACGAACCGCCATCCCTTCGCGCAAATCGTCAGAAACCGAAAATTATCTTGCTTTTACTTGTAGGATACGTTAAACATCCCGGCATTCTGAAATGAACCTGTTTCATCAGATATTTCGCTGATCTTATTGGGGTTATTGAAAGGAGTTCTCATGGCAAAGTACGAATCAAAATCTCTTAGAAATCTGGCCGTGATCGGCCACGGAGGCACCGGCAAAACATCTCTTTGCGAATCACTTTTATTTGTTTCCGGAAAAAATGAACGGCTGGGCCGTGTTGACGACAACACGTCCTGCATGGATTTCGAGCCGGAAGAACAAAAACGGCACGTCTCCATTTCATCCGCCGCAAACTTTGTCGAGTGGGAGAAGCATAAAATCAACATGATTGACACCCCGGGCGACTCCAACTTTACCTATGACATCAAATGCTCGCTCAGCGTTGTCGATAACGCGGTGGTCGTCATCGATTCCGTGGGCGGCGTTGAATTCCAGACGCAAAAAGTCTGGGAACTGGCCGATGAATACAATCTGCCCCGCGCCATTTTCATTAACCGCATGGATCGTGAACGCGCAAACTTCGGAACCGTTCTGGACAGCATCAAAACCAAACTCAAAAAGAAAGCCACCCCCATTTGTCTGCCGATCGGATCGGAAGATAAATTTAAAGGCATTGTTGATTTGATCGCAATGAAGGCATTTGTTTTCGCGGACAATAAAGGCGCGGACAAACCGTCCGACATCCCCGCCGATTTGATGGAGGAAGCCAATACCATGCGCGCGTCCATGGTCGAAGACATCGCGGAAGCCGATGAAGACCTGATGAACAAATATCTGGAAGAAGGCGAGCTTTCGGCAGAAGAACTGAAAACCGGGTTGAGAAAAGGCGTCATGGCCGGAAGCATCGTTCCGCTCATTTGCGGTTCGGCAACCAAGGGTATTGGCGTTTCCCTGCTGATGGATCTGGTGGCAAGCTCCTTTGCATCGCCTGTCGACCGCGGTCCCGTCAAAGGCAAAAAACCCGGCACGGACACGGTTGAAGAACGAAAACCCTCTGAAGACGATCCTTTCTCCGCCATCGTTTTCAAAACCATCGCAGATCCTTACGCGGGCCGACTGACTCTTTTCCGCGTTTATTCCGGCAAACTCAATTCCGATTCCGTTGTTTTTAACGCTTCAAAGAAAACATCGGAAAAATTCGGCAATATATTCTTCCTTGAAGGGAAAACACAAAAGCAGGCTGAAACGTTGATTCCCGGCGATATCGCGGGCGTCGCCAAACTGAAGGAAACCGTCACCGGCGACACGCTTTGCTTTGAAAAAGCCCCCATCGTATATGAAAAAGTCACTGTCCCGCCGCCCATCATGTCCTTCGCGGTCGAGCCGAAATCACGCGGCGACGAAGACAAGATCGCGTCGTCCATTCATCGTCTGACGGAAGAAGATCCGACCATTGTTTTCTCCCGCAATGTTCAGACCAAAGAAATGATTCTCTCCGGCATGGGCCAGGTGCACATCGAAGTCAATGTCGAGAAAATGAAACGGAAATTCGGCGTTGAAGTTAATCTGACCACGCCCAAAGTTCCGTATCTGGAAACCATCAAGGGCAAAACCAACGTTCAGGGCCGTTACAAGAAACAGTCAGGCGGACGCGGCCAGTTCGGCGACTGCTGGATTGATATTGAACCCCTGCCCCGAGGGACCGGATTTGAATTCGCCGATAAAATCGTCGGCGGCGTTATTCCCGGGCAGTATAGACCTGCCGTGGAAAAAGGCATTGTGGAAGCGGCCGCCAAGGGCGTCATCGCGGGCTATCCTTTTGTGGATTTTAAAATATCTTTGGTGGACGGCTCCTATCACACGGTTGACTCCTCCGAAATGGCCTTCAAAATTGCCGGATCGATGGCGTTCCAGAAAGGCGTTATGGATTGCCAGCCCGTGCTTCTGGAACCCATTGTCAATATTTCCATCGAAGTGCCGGATGAATACATGGGCGACGTTATCGGCGATCTCAACAGCCGACGCGGGCGCGTCATGGGCATGGACACCAACGGAACCAACCAGGTCATTAAAGGCCAGGTGCCGCTGGCGGAAATTTTGAAGTACGCGCCGGATCTGCGCTCCATGACCAGCGGACGCGGCAACTTTACTTATACCGATTCGCATTATGAAGAAGTTCCGGCCTTCATCGCGGACAAAATCATTGCCGAATCGAAAAAGGATGTGGAAGAATAATTCCGAATGTTCCGAGCAGGAATCATCACGGTGAGCGATAAGGGCTCACAAGGCCTTCGCGAAGACTTAAGCGGCCCCGCAATTGCAGACATGCTTGCGGGCGCCGCTGTTTCCATTGCCCAAACGATCATCATTCCCGACGAAATCGAACAAATATCACAAGCCATTATTCAATTTGCGGATGTTGAAAAACTGGATTTAATTCTCACCACCGGCGGCACGGGCGTGAGCCCCCGCGACCTGACCCCGGACGCAACCCTTAAGGTATTGGACAAAGAAATTCCGGGAATGGCCGAGGCGATGCGGCTTGCCAGCATGAAGATCACCCCGCATGCCATGATCTCCCGTGCTGTCGCGGGCATCCGCGGCCGGTCCTTAATTCTCAACCTTCCGGGAAGCCCCAAAGGGGCCACGGAGAATCTGGCCGTGGTTTTGCCCGCCCTCAAACACGCCATGGAGAAAATTCAGGGCGATCCCCGAGACTGCGCAACAGCCCGCTAATTACTCCTGCGCTCAAAATTCGACCGAAATAAAACGACAATTACGAATTTCACAATGTGCAAGACGCAAGGTTTACCGTGGGATGACAACGCCGTGCTCTTTGAGGTAGTTCAGAGCGTTTTGTCCGTGGGTGCCCGGCCAGTAGATTTTCCGGCATTTCGGACATTGATTATACTGAAGGCAATGCTCATAGACGTATTGCGGGACTATATCTTTAACGCTTTCCCTGTCCACCTGCGTCAGTCGTTCATTGCAGGCAAGGCACAACGTGTACATATTTTCCTGACGGATATCTAAAGATAATTTACCGATTAGAAACTTGAATTGTCCGGCAGTTTCCATTTCCGGCAGCAGAATAATCCGTCCGGAAAACTGACGTTCCATCATGTCCGTGCGCCGGGTCAGAACAATGCGATCTTCCGCCTGAGCCCGCCGCATCATGGGACGTCCGGCTTCCTGAACATGCACAACCGTATCATATCCCAATAGCCTTAGCCATTTTGATAGCCCCGCGAGGGATTGATCGGCGATAAACCTGGGGATCCCGTTCATACGAAATAACGATCAGGGTTGTTTTTTAAAATTCTCGATGATGGGCGGCGGTTCGTTGGCGCGTAATTCCTTGCGCAAATCACGAATGGTTTTATTCTGCTTGGAAATCGTTCGATTCAGCCGGAACCTTTCCATGGCGCCCATAAACCAGGTAATGACAACGCCCACCAGCATGGCGGCAAAAATCAGCATGTAGAGGCGAACCTGGGTGTCAACGAAGGTCAAGTATTTGATGCGTACCATCTCGACGTTATCCAGCGAAAAAGAAACAACTAAAAAAGCGAATAATATCACCAGAATAAAATAAAATATTTTCATCGAGCAGGATCCTCCTCGGCATATTTTTTAAAAAGGGGTAAAAGTTTGGCCGCCGTTGTGGAAAGGTCTTCGGGAATCACGCGGACATTGCCCACAACGCTCATAAAATTGGTGTCGCCTTCCCATCGCGGGATGACATGCATATGGACGTGCTCCGCGATGCCTGCGCCCGCCGCCTTGCCCAGATTCATTCCCACATTAAAACCGTTGGGATTCATGGCCTCCTTGAGCACCTTAATCGAGATGTCCAGCAGGTTGAACATTTCCACGCGCTCCTCGAGTGTCAGGTCGCAAACGCCGCTCAAATGGCGGTCGGGAATAATCATTAAATGGCCGTTCACGTAAGGATAGCGGTTGAGCATGACAAAGCAGGTTTT
>CAZGDK010000016.1:0-14049 GCA_964525155.1 uncultured Smithella sp.
GACTGATGTTTCTCATCCTTCATGGAAATCAGATAACGCCGCATTTCTTCTTCATGTTAGCAGCAAATAGAAAAGTCCTATTTTGTAGCACATGATATGTCCGCTTTTAACGATGTTCAAGGAAAGAGGCGTAGGGCTACGCCCTACGCCTCTTTCCTTCGGTTTTGGCCGCGGCGGACTTACGCTGCCTTGTCTTTTTCTTTTTCTTTAAATGTCCGTTTTGATCGTAATCAGCCAGCTTACGAGCGCCGTGAAAGATCGCCAGGGAACCGTCCGTGTAACGGTGGATATTTACTTTTGCCCGGACGTAATGACAGCGACACTGATCCGGCGGAATCTGGAGCGTAATGTTGTCAAGGGCCACGCAATTGTCCGACGTGACAGTCCGCTTATGGTGTTCACAGAGAATGTCCTCTAAATGGGCTCCTGCCCAAGGAACAAACGCGGACCCTTCCTCCGCCCGGGGATTTTTGTTTAAACTCGCTGTTGTGTGCCGGCAGATAGGTCTTTTTGATATAATGAGTGGCTTCTTCCATGCTGGTGATGTTATGTAAAAGCAAGCTCTTTGACGAGTCGATCCTGATGGGTGCGTACCTCTTGCCGCAGTGTAACTCAGGTCCTGGCTCAAAACCCGTCCGTTATATTGCTATGCATGGGGGCGTTATTTTTATCGCCGTATTTTTATGAGCCTAAACAGCTAATAGCCTTCTAATACCTTGTCACATGCTCTTCCACGAGGCCGAAGAAATCTTTGATGGGATGAATGACGCCCTGATCGTCTTTAAAGCGGCCGTTATACAGGCCGAAAGGCTGGTGAAAATTTGAGCGGATGATGCCGGCGGTGTTGACTTTCTGATGACGCTGCCCCACCGGCACAAAAGATAAATCCATTTTCCCGTCGGTGGTTTTGATGCGCCAGGGCTTCATGACATCGTCATACTCAAAACGGGCGGCTGTCAGGCAATGGATTTTACCGTCGAGCCAGAAACAGTTTTCGTTGGCGTCTTCATCGTCGGCAATCATGTTCTGGCAGAGGTTAAAAGCCAGGAGCTTGCCGGCTTTGTCGTAACCAACCGCCGTGCCCCACTTCCAGAAACTGACATACGGGTAATACGTTTTTTGCTCATCGAGCAGGGCCACGCACGCATCCCGCCGCACATCAATGACCTGTGAACCGACGCGCACGCTGCCGGACACCGGCGCGGCCACCTTGTGCGTATAGAAAGGCCGAACATGGGTAATGGGCGATACCTGGACCAGAGGCTCGATCAGGTTCAGATCTTCATGAATCGTCAGTTCTCCCTGGACGGCAGGACGTTTTTTATCCGCAGCAATATTAATGAATATCCGGTGAAAACCCTGGTGCAGTTTATTTTCAAAGCGAAGATGATAACCGCTGATCTCAAACCGGCACAGACCGTCATATACCTGATCGGCAACCTGTGCATCATGCCCGCGCGCCTGTCTGGCATATTCGATGCGTGTGTTGTTTACGCGGTCATAGACATAGAAAAACGAAACAAATGAAAATTTGGCATCGAAGATCACGATGCCGAAATAGTGCGTCGGCGTGATGATGCCGTAATGCTGCCATTCCTTCAGGCGGAAGTTTTTCCAGAAACGGGGCGCAGGCCAGGAATAAAGCGGCGCATCGAGGATATTCGGCTCTCGAAAAGGCGCGCGGAATGTGCCGAAATGGACCAATCCGTTTTCCTCCACCATCCGTGTGGGGGTCGCTTGCACGTTTCTCACAATGTTTTATCTCCGATATCAGGGATGATGGGAATCTGCTAGGCCGGAACTTTCGGCAGCTTCGGGAAATTCTCATCCAGTGTGGCATTCCATTTGTCCACCTGTGGTTTGACGCTTTCCATCAGTTCCGAAATATCGCCTTCGATGGTGATCGAACGGATTTTGTCGCCCTGCGCAATCGCGTTTACAACATCCTGATCAATGTCGCTCACCACTTCACCGAACACGGTATGTTTGCCGTCGAGCCAGGGCGTGGGAACATGTGTAATAAAAAACTGGCTGCCGTTGGTCTGCGGTCCGGCGTTGGCCATCGACAGAATGCCCGGCTTACTGTGACGAAGCTCTTTGACGAATTCATCCTGGAAACGATAGCCGGGGCCGCCGCGGCCGTCGCCTGCCGGGCAGCCGCCCTGAATCATGAAGTCGGGAATGACCCGGTGAAATTTTAAATTGTTGTAGTAGCCGCGCCGGGCCAGATTGACAAAATTGCCGACCGTGATGGGGGTCTGTTCGGAAAATAGTTTTAGACGGATGGCCCCTTTATCCGTTTCAATAACCGCGATGAGCTTATTTTTCATGTTGCTCTCCTTTTGAAGGATAGTTGGCGTAAACTTTAAAGATTATCGGCCCATATGTCAAGGCAAAAACCGTCTTGCAAAAGAGTCGCAAGTACGTTAAGGACGGTCGAATTTATTTCAAGAACCTTTTTTACGGATGAACTTGAGGAGCCTGCATGAAAGCGAATAACGCAAAGAATAATGTATGGGTCAGCGTCGTGATGGGCAGCGATTCGGACCTGCCCATTATGGGAGAAGCGGCAAAAATTCTCGATGAATTCGGCGTGGGCTTTGAGCTCATGCTGACCTCCGCGCACCGCGCGCCCGCGCGCACGGCAAAATATGCCTCGGAAGCGCAGGGACGCGGCGTTAAAGTCATCATCGCCGGGGCCGGGGCCGCCGCGCATCTGGCGGGTGTGATCGCTTCGCATACACCGCTTCCGGTCATCGGTGTTCCCATTGACGCCACATCGCTCAAAGGCATGGATGCCCTTCTGGCCACCGTGCAGATGCCGGGCGGCATTCCCGTGGCGACGATGGCCATCGGCAAGGCGGGCGCAAAAAATGCCGCCCTGTTCGCCATCCGCATGCTGGCTCTTTCCGATAAACGCCTGGCGAAAAAGCTCGACGACTACATCGCGAAGATGGCGCGTGACGTGGAAGCCAAACAGGAAAAGCTGACATGGCCGCTGTCCTGAAGCTTGCGCCTTCTTGTTCTCTGGACCATCTTGTTGCCGACGCCGCCGCGATCATTTCGCAGGGGGGCGCTCTGGCCTACCCCACCGAAACCTTTTACGGGCTGGGCGTCGACGCAACAAGCAATGCGGCCATCCGCAGAATTTTCGACATCAAGGGCCGCGATTTTAAAAACCCCGTTTCCGTCATCATCGGCAACCGGGACCAGATGAAGCCGCTTGTCCTCTCTGTCAGCGAAACAGCGCAAAAGCTCATGGACGCCTTCTGGCCCGGCCCTTTGACCCTGGTCTTTGAAGCGTCGGAAAATGTCTCGCCGCTTCTCACCGCGGGCACCGGCAAAATCGGCGTGCGACTGTCGGGTCATGACTTCGCCAGACGCCTGGCGCTCGCCACCGGAAAGCCGATTACCGCGACCAGCGCCAATCTTTCCGGAGCGCCAGAATGTTCGGATGCCGACGCGGTCATACGTCAGATGGGAGATAAAATAGACGCGGTTATTGACCTGGGCGAAAAAGGCGCGACAGTCGGCTCCACGATTATCGACGTCACGGCAAAATCGTTATTGATTCTGCGCCAGGGCGTCATCGCCCCTCGCGATATCGAACAAAAGACAGAATTGAGATTTGAAACAAACCATTTATTTCGTTGATTCTGTTTTGACATTGTTGTATTCTTTCGCCCTGAAAGAAATCGAACATTAAATACAGCTTCAAGCTTTAAGATAAGGAGAAACACATGCCAGAATACTGGGTTAAGATCAGCGAAACAGAAGATGAGGATATTCGTCGCCACCATTACCTGATAACGGCAAAAGACGAAAGTGATGCAAAAAAATCCGCCATTATGTTTATGGAACGCTTCATTGACGACGATGAAAATCCGGAAAAAATTGAAAACGGATTTATTTTCTACAACAAAGCCATCGTGGTGAAACTCGAATCCATCAAACCGACGACCAAGGAAAAATTCAAGGACTTCCTGCTGAAGCTTCACACCATCGACATGACATAATAAAAAAAGCAAAGCCTCGACAAACATGAAAAACCGAACGATTCTGGCCGGCATATTGCTGGCTGCCGTTTTCCTGGTTCTGACGGGCTGCCAGAAGCGCAGCGCCGTCATTGTGGATTCGCGTGATTTTCTTCCCCAGAAAGATTATACGCGGCAACTGCCGGAAGGCGAGCTGGCGCTGCGAAAAATCACCGATCCCGCCCAGATACCCGATTACACCAGGGCCTGCTCGGACTTGGCCGGTCTTCTGGAAGCCATCAACAACAGCCTGCATTTCCTGGCCAAACCGTCGAGCAAAAAATATTATCCCTACGGCGACATATCGCATGACCGCGCGGTTAAAACTCTGCTGGAGCTCAAAAAGCTTGTTGCCTCCGGCATGACGCCCCAGCAGTTGAACAAGGCGCTACGCGAACAGTTTGACACCTATATTTCCGTCGGCTGCGACAACCAGGGAACGGTTCTTTTCACCGGCTACTACACGCCGATTTTCGAAGGCTCGCTTACCCGCACGGACCGCTTCAAGTACCCTTTATATAAGTCTCCCGCCAATCTGGTGAAAGATCCGGAAGGAACGGTGCTGGGGCAAAGGGGGCCGGACGGAAATATCGGCAAACTCCCCGGCAGAAAAGAAATACAAGATTCCAACCTCCTGGAGGGGCTGGAACTGATCTGGCTTGCCGACGCGTTTGAAGTTTACATTGTTCACGTTCAGGGCTCCGCTAAAATCCGCCTGCCGGACGGCAAGCTTGAAGCCATAGGCTATGACGCTCACAACGGCTGGGATTACGAAAGCATTGTCCCCAAAATGATTGCCGACGGAAAGTTTTCCACGAAAAACATCAACCTCAAAACCATGATCGACTACTTCAAGGCTCATCCGGATGAAGTCGACACGTACGTGAATTCCAATCCACGCTATGTTTTCTTTAAAAAGGAACCGGGCGAACCACGGGGCTCCATCAACGAACCGGTGACGCCGTTTCGAACCATCGCCACGGACAAATCCATTTATCCCCGGGCGATGTTTGCCTATGCCGCAGTCGATCTGCAAAGGCCTGTCGGCTTCGCGCTCGATCAGGACACAGGCGGCGCCATCCGCGCCGCGGGCCGCTGCGATGTGTATAAAGGCGTGGGCGAAAAAGCCGGTGAACTGGCCGGCGGAACGTACCGCGAAGGACAGCTTTATTACCTTTTCATAAAATAGGCTGTTAGGCTTTAGTCTATCAGCCTGAAGACTATTTTGAGGGGCGCTTTGCGCCCTTCCTTCTTTTCTAATAGCCTAACAGACTACAGCCTGATAGCCTGATCTAACATTTTCTGATCTAACATTTTCTTGACAGCTCCCCTGATTCCAGTTTAAAATTCGCCAACATGCTGAATGGTTGCAGGCCACGGACGCGGCATGCAACCCCCTTTTCATCCGGATTTACATGACTGTCGAGTAAGAGCGATTCATTTCAGACGCCGCAACACTAACCGCGAAAACGAGGTGTATCGATGAAATTCTCTCTTCGTCATTTCCTGTTTTTTTTCTTCGTGTCTCATGTCCTGTTTTCCAGCCTGGCTGCAGCCCAGCCCGATTCCGGACTCATTTTGCAAGAGCAGCGGCCTCCCGCGCAAACCCTGCCCGATCGCCTGCCCGACCCGGACAAGCAGGAAGTTATCAAGCCCGCGCTGGACGACACGGGTGTCAAGGTCACGGTTAAAGGCTTCCGTTTTACCGGACGCTTTGAAGGCATGGCAACTGAAGCCGAGTTGCAGGAACTGGTCAAAGACAGCATCGGCAAAGAACTGACCTTTGCCGGATTGCAGCACGCGGCCGCGCAGGTTACAAACTACCTTCGGGAAAAGAAGGGGTTTCTTCTGGCCCGTGCCTACCTTCCCAAACAGGACGTAACGGCGGGCATCATTGAGATTGCGATTCTTTCCGGCCGCGTTGACGGACAGGTAAAAATCGACATAAAGCCGCCCAGCCGGATTCGCCCCGGTATTTTGCAGGGCCTGGCTGACCACGCCGTTCCCGAAGGCAGCCCGGCCAGAATGGATCACATCGAGCGGGCAGTTTTGCTCATGAACGATCTTCCCGGCATCAGCGCTCAGGCCTCTCTTGAACCGGGCCGCGATCCGGGAACCACCCGTCTGGTCATCAATGCCGCTGAACAGCGGCTTTTTCACGCGCTTCTTTCCATCGACAATCATGGCGACCGCTATACGGGAGACTGGCGGGGCATGGCGCAGGCGTCGCTTTACGATCCTCTGGGACTGGGAGACCAGCTGACCGCGTCATTTACCGGAGCCGAGCACATGTATCAGGCGCGGGCCGCCTACGGCCTTCCCCTGGGATCGACCGGACTTGCAGTCGGCGTTTCCTATACCCACCTTTTTTACAGACTGGGCAAAGAGCTGGAATACCTCGATGCCAAGGGTCAGGCCGATACCATCGGCGCGAACCTCACCTATCCCCTGCTTCGCACCCGCCGGGCCAGCCTCTGGGCCGGTCTGGGTGGAGAGCATCTGATCCTTTCCGATGAAGCCAACACAGCAAAAACCCGCGACCGTAAACTGACGCTGGGAAACGCAAGCCTCACGGGAAATTTTTTCGACGGTTTTGCAGGCGGCGGTCTGACCAGCGCCAGCATTACCGGAACCGCAGGCAGCGTTGATCTTTCCGGACTGGAATCCAATAAATTGTCCGACGATGCGGGGCCGAAAACGCACGGCGGATTTACGAAAATGACGTATTCGCTGGCAAGGCTCCAGCGCGTCACAAGGCTTGTGGCCCTGTTCGGTTCGATTCGCGGGCAGCTGGCCTCCGGCAATCTGGATTCGTCACAGAAGTTTATTCTGGGCGGTCCCACGGGCGTGCGGGCTTATCCTGTAAGCGAAGCGCCCGGCGTGGAGGGCCATGCGATGACGGCGGAAGCCCGCGTGGATATCCCCTTTCTGCCCGTCTGGGCGCAAACCCAGCTGGTGGGTTTTTTTGACGCGGGCTGGATCAAGCTTAATCGCGACTTGTGGCCCGGCGCGATTACAAACGCCGCGGGCAAAAACGACTACCCGCTGGCCGGCGCGGGCGCGGGCCTGAACGTCGGAAAAGCAGGTTTATACAGCCTCCGCGCCTCTTACGCCCACAAGATCGGTCCCAACGAAGGCCGGAGCACAACCGGCAAGGACGCGGACAATCAAAGCGACAACGGCCGCTTCTGGCTGCAGGCGATCGTCTGGTTTTAAAAGCGGTTATCAATCCATCAAGACTGAACCTTTTTTTCATTCAGAGGAGTTTTTGCGATGAAAAACACCAACCGTTTGATCTGGTCGAAGACACAAGAAATCCGCATTGCCTTATCCGAAAAGGGGGTGGCAGGATGGTTCCGATGTACTGTTGCAATCGGAGTGATAACGCTGGTTACGATGCAGGCAGCGGGAAACGAGGCAAAAGCACTCGATCCCAACGCACTTCCCACCGGGGGCCAGGTGGTCGCCGGTCAGGCTAATATCGCCCAAAGCGGCAACGCCATGACGGTGAATCAGCAGACGGATAAAATGATCGCCAACTGGAACACCTTCAACATCGGCCAAAACGCCTCCG
This sequence comes from uncultured Smithella sp., assembly GCA_964525155.1. Taxonomy (GTDB): domain Bacteria; phylum Desulfobacterota; class Syntrophia; order Syntrophales; family Smithellaceae; genus UBA8904. The sequence goes on from CAZGDK010000016.1 coordinate 7,609, forward strand.
TGGCCTTTCAACAACCGGGAGCATCGAGTGTCGCCTTAAACCGCATCCTCGATCAGAATCCCAGCCAGATCTTCGGCAGGCTTTCCGCCAACGGGCAGGTTTTTCTTTTAAACCCCGCCGGCGTCTATTTCGGCGCCACGGCGCAGGTGGATGTCGGGGGGCTGGTGGCCGCAAGCCTCAACCTCACAAACGAAAATTTCCTTTCGGGAAAATATCTTTTTGAAAATAGCGGGTCAGCCGGATCGATCACCAATCAGGGAACCATCCGTACCGCGGACGGCGGCTATATCGCTTTTATGGCTCCTCAGATCATCAATGAAGGCGTCATCAACACGCCCGGTGGCGTAACCTCCCTGGCTGCCGGCGACAAGGTGAGCCTTGATTTCACCGGCGACAGGCTGGTCAATTTTACCATTAACAGGGGCGCCATTGACGCCCTCATTGAAAACAAGGGGCTCATTCAAGCCGACGGCGGCACAGTGTTATTGACGGCAAAGGCGGCGGACAGCCTGACGCAGGCGGTAGTGAACAACACAGGAATCATCGAAGCCAACACGCTGCAAAACAAAGAAGGACGAATTGTTCTGGACGCGGAAGGCGGCATGACCACCGTCTCCGGGAAACTGGATGTATCGTCAACCGAAGTTCAGGGCGGCAGCATCATCGCCGCCGGCGACCGGGTATGGGTCAAAAGCGGCGCGTTCCTGACGGCATCCGGCGCGACCGGCGGCGGCGAGGTGCTGGCGGGCGGAAGCTGGCAGAACAGCGACACCAGCGTACATCAGGCTGTCGGGACAGTCATCGAACAGGGAGCGCGCCTGGAAGCCAACGCCACGAATCAAGGTGACGGTGGCACCGTGGTGGCATGGTCCGATGTCACCAATCCCGATTCCGTCACCCGCGCTTATGGAACGTTTGAAGCCAAGGGCGGCCCCAATGGCGGCGACGGCGGCAGAATTGAAACATCGGGACACTGGCTGGATGTGAGCGGATCAACCGGGTCGGCCTCAGCATTTTTGGGAAAAGCCGGGCTCTGGCTTTTTGACCCTTACAGCGTAACGATCAGCGGAGCGGACGCCAACGGGACCTGGACCGGCGCAAATCCGGATGTTTTCAGCCCCAACAATACGGGAGCAACCATTGATGCCGCGACGATAGCGGGCAAACTGGAGAGCGGCACGAGTGTTACGGTCACAACGAATGGCGGCGGGGCCGAGATCGGCGATATCACCGTCAGCAGCGCCATCACCAAGGCATCGGGCGCAACGGATGTAACACTGACCTTGCAGGCGGCCAACTCCATCGCAATTGATCAGTCAATCAGCAACACGGGAGGCGCAGGCAAACTGCATGTGCTGCTCGATGCCGATAACAACAGCGGCGCACGAGACGGCGGCGGCATTATCCTCCTGAACAACGACATCGACACCGGAGGAGGCAATCTCAGCTTCGGCACAGGCGCGACTCTCTCGCTCAATGGCGTTACCACAATGGTGGGCGGCGACGTGTACGTGGCCGGCGCGGGGGCCCGCGGCATCACAACCGCCGGGGGAAACGTCACGGTGAATGGCGAGATGATCATCGCCAACACCAACGGTTTGACCATCAACACCACCGGCGTCACCAACGGCAATGTCAGCTTCGGCGGGCGTGTAAATTCCGGAAACGCCTATCAGGGAGTCAGCTATGCCGGCAAGGCCTGGTCGGAGGCGCTGGCCAACGCGGCCAGTGGAACAGGGCTGAACACGGGCGATACTTACCTGGCCACCATCACGACGCGCCTGGAGAATGCGATCGCCTCGCGGGTCAACAGCTATAACGAAGGGTGGCTGGGCGCGCGGCGCGTTACCGGCATCGGGTCGAATCTTACCTGGCGATGGATTGCAGGACCGGAGGGCGCCATGGACGGCGGCAACGGCCTGGCATTTTTCACTCAGAATACCCAGTCGGGCCGGGTCACCAACGCGCAGAACGGAACGCCCGTTGATGGCGCCTTTAATAACTGGAATGACGGAGAACCGAACAACTGGAACGGCGCAGCACCAGCCGCCGACAATACCGAATACGAATCGATCCTTCAGTTCACGGGCACCCTGGGCAAATGGAACGATCTGCCCGGCGGCCCTTTGGTTCCGGTAGCAGCTCACACGCTGAACACCTATGTAAAAGAGACCAATCTCGCCGCTTCGCCTCTGACTGTAAATGCGGGATCCGGCACGGTCACATTCAGCGGCGCCGTGGGAGCCAGCAAGGCGCTGTCCGCCCTCACGGTTACCGCCACGACCATTGCCATTAACGGCGGCGCGGTGACCACTGAAGGGGCACAAACCTACACCGGCAATATCATTCTGGGAGCGGCAAATACGACCTTGAGTCAGACCAACGCCGGCACGGATTTCACCCTCCAGGCAAACAAAACCATCACCAATGCCACCGGCGCTGACGCCTCCGTCACCATTAAAACCACCGGCAACATCATTCTGGATGCCGCAAGCTCGATCAGTTCATCGTCAGGAAAACTCAATACCGTCTTGTGGTCTGATACGGATGCCAACGGCGGCGGGGTCCTGCTGAAAAATAATGCCGCCATCGACACCAACGGCGGTCATCTCTGGATGGGCGGCGGCAGCGGTTCTGTTGTCTGGAATGGACTGACAGTGGGCAACGGCTATGCCTCCGGGAGCGGTTTCGGATTAGGCGACAACCAATACGACTACACGGGCGTGTTGCTGGGCACATCGGCGGCAAGCGGCATTTCGCTGCTGTCCAAGGGTGGCGATATGGCTCTGTACGGTGAAAACTCAGCAAACAACAGCGGGCATAAACGGGGCATTTTCAGCTTTACCGGCCTGACGATGAACAGCGGCGCCGGAAAGATCGGCCTTTATGGAAAAAACACAAGTACCTATAACGCAGGTGATGCCGGCTATAAAAATGCCGTCGAGCTTTACGGAGGAACCATGACCTCCGCCAGCGCCGCAGCCGATGCCATCACCATCGTCGGCGATGCCGGTACGGCCGGCACTGTTGCCTCCAAGGGAGTACAGGGAGTACAGATGGGAGACAGCATGGTGGTCAGCGTCACGGCAGGCGGCGGAATCAATATCACCGGCACAACCAATGCCGGCGCCGCGGGGGATCTCGCCGATGTAACGCTGGGGTCAACGCCTGCGTCGATCCTTTCCGACAGCGGTCCAATCACCGTGACAGGCCAGACGGAGAAGGGCATTAGGTTGTTAGGTGATGCGTATGTGGGCTACAAGGCGGGCAGTTCCATCACCGCATCGACCAGTGACATTACCTTGGTATCCGACAAAGTCACACTGGCAGGTACTGATAGATTGCAAAGCAGCGGCACGCTCACCATCAAGCCATACACCGCCGCCACCACCATCGGCATCGCCGGTGGAACGGGGACATTGAGCCTTCCGGCCAGCTATTTTTCAACCAATTTTACCAACGGTTTTTCCGGCATCGTTGTCGGCAGCGCCAATGCGGGCGACATCAATATCGGCAGCACGGCGCTCACCTATAACGATCCGCTGACGCTGAAAACCGCCGGGAACATCACGACAAACAGCGGGGCAGCTATTACGGGCGGCGCCGGCCAGACAGCGCATCTGACGCTATGGGCGGACGCGGACGTCAACAACAATGGTTATATTTTTATTTACGATGGCAATACCATCAACACCAACGGCGGCGATATCACCATGGCCGGTGGACTGGACGATGGAGCAAATGGCGGAACTGCAAGCGACGGCATCCCGGACGGATATGCCGTTTCAACCGTGGCGACTGCCAGCGGCGTGAGTATTGGACGCAATGCGAATGCCGCTACCGCTGCCACAACCATCACTTCCAGCGGCGGCAATATTGTGATGCGCGGCAAATCAACCGGCGGCAACCCTTCCATGGGTATTCATTATGCCTACGGCGGCACACTGGACGCGGGCAGCGGGACGCTGACCATGCTGGGCGAGGCCACCAGCTACGCCGGTATCGAGTTGTCAGCCTGGCTTGATGGTGCAGGCACAAGCTATCTGGACATAAATGCAGGGACAGTTGAGATCAGAGGCATAAGTTCAAACACAAACTATCATGGACTGGCCAGCTCACAGCTCAATAACGAATACACCCGCATCACCGCCGGGGCAGGCGGAATCACCCTGTATGGGCACAACACCGCCAACGCCAACAAAGGCGTTGAGATTTCCCAAAACATGACAACCACCGACGGCGGGAACATCACGGTTGAGTCCCCAAACTATGTTGCCATCTATGCCGGTGCTAATGCCCATAGTTTTAACGCAGGAACCGGCAACACGACGCTAAAGACCAACATCCTCAGTATTGGCGCCAATCATACGCTCGCCGGCAGCGGCGCCCTGACCGTTGAACCTTACACTGCTGGCCGGGAGATTAATATCGGCACCACCGGCGCAGGCACGCTGGATATTGCGTCCAGCTATTTTTCCACCAACTTCACCAATGGCTTTTCCGGCATCACCGTGGGCAATGCCGCGGCAGGCGCGATCACGGTGGGCGGTGCAACCACTTTCCAAGACAGCGCCACGCTTCGGAACAATTCAACCATTGCGGTCAATGGAGCCGTCACCGCCAATGAGAACCTGATACTGACAGGCAACGGCGCGATGACGCAGAGCGCGGCGCTTTCCGTCACCGGCACGACCGGCATTTCAGCAGGCGCCGGGAATAATGTTACCCTCACAAATGCAAGCAACGACTTTACCGGTGCGGTGTCGGTAGCATCCGGCAACAATGTCTCAATCATTGACAGCAACGCCCTGACGCTGGGAACAGTCACCGCCACCGGCACGGTTGATATCGCCACCCTCACCGGTAACCTGACCCTGACCGGCGCGGTTGCCACAACCGATGCCACTGCCAGTGCCATCAAACTGAATGCCGGCAAGAACGCCGCAGCGGGAACGGCGGCAGGTGGTGACATTCTGGTGACCGGCGGCTCCGTCAGCACCGGCGCGGGCGGTTTTGCCGCGCTGTATTCGGGCAGCGTTTCGGGAAGCACGGGTCTGACCGCATTGATCGGTTCAGGTTCCGGGCGTTTTCGCTACGCGAGCGATGAGTCAACAACCAACTATTCAACCGCACTTATCGCCGGCGTCAATGCCGTCTATCGCGAACAGCCGACGGTGACGGTGACGGCCAACGACGACAGTAAAGTATATGATGGCGCAGCCTATTCCGGCGGCAACGGCGTGACTTACGCCGGCTTTGTCAACAACGATACGTCCGCCGGTCTGGGTGGCGTGCTTGCTTACGGAGGCACCAGCCAGGGTGCGGTCAATGCAGGCGGTTACACCATCGTACCTTCCGGACTGTCCAGTGGTCTTGGCTACAACCTCTCCTTTGCCAATGGCACGTTGACCATTAACCCGGCGGCCCTTGCCCTTTCCGTCACCGCCCAGGATGCCGCAAAGACTTACGGCACCCAACTGAATTTTACCGGCACGGAATTCACATCCGTCGGTTTGCAGGGCGGAGATACCATCGGCAGTGTTACTTTAACCAGCGTAGGCGCTCCGGCTTCTGCTCCGGTGGGGAGTTATTCCATTATCCCCAGCAATGCCACCGGCGGAACTTTCAATCCGGCCAATTACAATATCAGCTATGTGAACGGAGTGCTGACCGTGAATCCGGCGGCACTAACGATCACGGCCATGAATGATATCAGAACTTACAGCGGGACCGCCTATAGCGGAGGGAATGGCGTAACCTATACAGGTTTTGTCAACGGAGAGACCGAATCCGTGCTGGGCGGCACACTGGCCTATGGCGGAACAAGCCAAGGGGCAATAAACGCCGGAAGCTACAGTATTATACCTTCCGGATTGACGGCGTCCAACTATTCAATAACTTACAACAATGGGACGCTGACCATCAACCCGGCGGCTCTTACCCTGTCCGTCATTGCCAATGACGCATCCAAGACTTACGGCGCCCAACTGAATTTTAACGGCACGGAATTCACCTCCTTCGGTTTGCAGGGTGGAGATACCATCGGTTCCGTGACCCTGACAAGCGAAGGCGCTCCGTCTTCGGCTCCGGTGGGGAGTTATTCCATTATTCCGAGCAATGCCACCGGCGGAACCTTCAATCCGGCCAACTACAACATCAGCTATGTGAACGGCGTGCTGACCGTGAATCCGGCGGCACTAACGATCACAGTCGCGAACGCCGTCAAGACTTACGGTCAAACGGCCACCTTTGCCGGAACCGAATTCACATCGAGCGGTCTGCAAAACAGCGAGACCATCGGCAGTGTCGCCCTTACCAGCCAGGGATCGCGGGCCACGGCAAGTGTGGCGGACGGCCCCTATGCGATTGTCGCGTCCGATGCGGGAGGCGGAACCTTCAATCCGGCCAACTACAACATCAGCTATGTGAACGGAGCGCTGA
>CAZGDK010000016.1:14149-36449 GCA_964525155.1 uncultured Smithella sp.
GGCGGAACCTTCAATCCGGCCAACTACAACATCAGCTATGTGAACGGAGCGCTGACCGTGAATCCGGCGGCACTAACGATTACGGCCAATGACGACAGTAAAACCTACAACGGATCGCCTTACAGCGGCGGCAACGGTGTCACTTATAACGGTTTTGCCAACGGCGAAACCGCAGACGTTCTGAATGGAACTCTTACTTACGGCGGAACCAGCCAGGGCGCGATTCTGGTCGGTTCCTACGGCATCGATCCGCTGGGGCTGACATCTTCCAGTTACAACATCACCTTTATCAGCGGCATTCTGACGATTAACGCCGCCCCTGTCTATCCGGATCAGACGGCGATCGATACGCAAAGCGGCTTCAACGGCACGGGACAGACCAGCGTCGGCAGCCCCGGCGCTCCGAATACCTTCTTTGTGGGGCCCGGCGCGGGCTCAGGCGCTATTCAAACAGCACAGTTGTTCACGATGCCGATTGGCGGCAACGCGACCCTTTCGACATCAACCTTATCAAGCCCCGTGTCATTTAGCGCCGAAGGACAGACGACAACCCTCACAGTTACCCAAACCGCTGCTTCCGATCCGATGGCGGCAATCGGGACACTGCCGCTGTTTGTCCAGGAAGCGGGCGCATCGCCTGCCCTCCGGGGAAACTTTACCGTTAGAGAAAGCACAAGCGCGATTTCGCTCACTGAAGCCGCAACAACCAATGCGGGAATTGCAGAACCGCCTGCGGCGGATTTGACGGGGCTTTCACCCATCCCCTTCACGTTGACGCTCGAAAACGGCATGGCGCTGCAATTGACGGTGATGGTGACGCGAGACGGCGTGCTGATGGTTTCCGCGCCCGCCTCCACGGGAAGCATCGACATCAGGCAGGCGATTTTGATGGGGGCGCAAATCGCCAAACAAGAACTCAAAACGGCGTTGCGCAACCTGAAAGCGGCAGTGTTGGTCAGAAGATGAGGAATTTTTCAGCAAAACAAAGGCTGTAGGCTGTTTTGAGGGGCGCGTTGCGCCCATCCTTTTAGCCTAATAGTCTAACAGCCTGCAGCCTATCAACCTTCGGTATTCAGTCTAATAGCCTTTTTATTTTTCAATCGCTCTTATTTGAAACCGGTGTCCCTGGTAGTCGAAAATCGCGGCGTGCTGATTGATTTGCAGAACCTTCAGGCCGTCGGGCCGGGACTGCCCCTGGCGCAGCGTGTGTTCATTGATCTGAATAAAACGTTCTTTGGGCGCCGGACTGTAGAAATGCATAAACACTTTAATTTCCGGAAGACTCTTTTTCACATCATCGGGCAGCTGGTTGAAGGTAAGCACTTTTTCGCCTGTTCTGACCGGCTGGACTTCTTCGACGCCCGCCAGTTCCGGGTCTGATTCTTCGCCGGAGCCGGCTTTCTTTCGCGACGATTTTTTTGCCGGCTTATCTGCGGCTGCGGCGTACAAATCCTGCGGCTTTTCCAGAAGCGGCGGATCAAGGGGCGTTTGCTCTTCCTTCACCGCGGCCAGATGAGGATCGCCCGCCGCCTGCTGCACATCGGGCGCGGAAACGCTGTCCTGCGTCTGCTCGGTTGATGTGAATGTTTTGGAGGACGGCTTTTCAGACATCCACCAGTAGAGCCCCGCGCCATTGATCACAATGAGGATTCCGGCCAGCGCCGCGAAATACGGCCACCATTTTTTTTTGCTTCGCCCCGGCGTCTGGTTGTTGTAAGTCGTAAACAAGCCCGAAGCGTCTGCGCGCTGGCGGTTTCTTTCAAGCTTCTTGAGTCCTTCAAGAATGTAGGACATTACTTTTCAACCTTCCTCTGGGCCAGCGCCGGACTTTCATCGCCTTGCATTCCCTTGATATAAACAATCGTCATGGGACCAACGACGCCATCCGCGTTTAACCCGACCTTGGTTTGAAATTCTTTAACAAAACCTGAAAGCTCCGAATCATATACTTTTTTCCCGGTGACCTGCCTTTTTTGCACCTGGGCCAGATTCCGGTCAATCCATTCCACAATCGCACCGCCCCCGCCCAGCCGCAGCTTGCGTTTATACTCCGCGGGCGGCCGCCACAACAAGATGTACTCACCGGTCCAGGAAAGAAGGATATCCTGAATGGGCAGGGTCTGAATTTTCGCCCCGGTCGCAATCCGGGCTTCGTTATCGACAAGCGAAACCAGGGTGACATAGAAAAAACTGTTGTCTTTCGGATTGAGCATCTTCAGAATGACCGGCTTGTTGATGAGCCGCATATCGACCATGTTGCCCTTCCCTTCAATCAGGTTTAACCCGGCTTTTTCAGCCTGGTCCGGGGCGGTTGACAAATCGGATGCGTCAAACGGAAGATTCCACGCCTGAAAGAGCGCTTCGTAGGCTGAAGGGAGCAAAACGGTTTTATCATCCGCCGCGGGAGACGTAATCGCGGCGGCGGCGTCGCTTCCGGCGGAATGCTTGGAAACGGCCACGTTATCGAACAGGTTGTCCGTTTTCTCCGTTCGCTTCCCGTCATTCGGTGTTGATAACGGATAAAGATAAAATCCCAGAAGAACGACAAAAACCAAAACGGCCAGCGCGGCGGCCATGCCGCCATACATCAAGCGCTCTTGTTTCTTTTTCGGATCCGCCCCCATGACTTCCTTGGCCGCCGTCTTGAGGGTCTTTTTATCGACCGTTTCCCTGCTTTGCGTAAAGGCGCCGATTAAGGACCGGTCGCAGATGACATTGATCAGGCGCGGAATGCCGCCAGTCAGGCGGTAAAGCAGTTTCAGCGTTTCATCGGGAAACAGACGCCCGCGGGTCAGACCCGCGACGCGCAAACGATGTTCAACGTATTCGCCAACTTCCTTTTCGGATAAAGGCCCCAGATGGTATCTGGCCGTGATGCGCTGCGCCAGTTGCCTCAATTCAGATTTATTGACCACATCGATGAGTTCCGGCTGGCCGACCATGATAATCTGAAGCAGCTTGCGCTGGCTCGTTTCCATGTTGGTCAGAAGCCGGATCTGTTCGAGCACTTCGGGGCTCAGATTTTGGGCTTCCTCAAGAATCAAGAGCGCGCGCCGGTTTCGCTTGTGCGTCTCCATGAGAAACCGGTAGATCGCCGAGACAAAAACGCTGTTGCTTTTATTGCCTTCGGGATAGGCGATGTCAAACTCATCGCAGATGTTGGCCAAAAGTTCATCCGCCGTGACCTTGGGATTCAAGATAAAGGCCGTGTCCGTATCCGCCGGAATTTCAGCAAACAGGCAGCGGCACAAAAGCGTTTTTCCCGCGCCGATTTCACCGGTCAACATAATAAAACCGCTGTCGATTTTTAATCCATACAGAAGATGCGCCAGCGCTTCACGGTGCCCCTCGCTCATATAGAAATAATGAGGATCGGGAGCAATGGAGAAGGGATTTTCCTTAAGTCCGAAGTATTCTCTATACATAACCGCACGAAAGACCGGAGGCTGATATCCGTCAGCCTGCCGTCGGATTTATTTTTTGCCTTTAATATCAATGAAAGAAAGGGAAAGCAAGAAAATATCAACGGCCGCGATAAAATCCGTTTACAGACCGCGCAGATGATCCGGCCTCAGAAGCGCACCATTTCCGGAAGCCAAAACCCGGTCCACCAGCGCGATCATGGCGGCCTTGTCTTTTTGCAGCTCTCCTGTGACCGGCAGGTAATTGGAAGCGTGCGTCCCGACAAACTTCACGGGGTCGGCCGAAATATTTTCAAAAATCATCTTCATTTCGGAGAGCGTTTCAAACGGATTGAGCAGCTGGAATTCGCCTTTTTGCACCTGTTTGTACAAAACGGTTCCCGGCACGGGCGTAACGGTAAGCGCCGCCAGATACTGCGGCTTCATTTCATTGCAGATGCGGGCGGTCGCCAGCGCGTGGCGAACGGAGGCCTCGCCCGGTCCCGCAAGCCCCAGAAGCACCATGGCCGACAAATTGATGTCCGCCTCAATCAGATTGCGGCCGGCCCGGAGCATTTCATCGTACCCCACGCCTTTTTTGACCCGCCGCAAAAGTTCGTCGTCGCCCGTTTCCACGCCGATATAGGCCTTGGCCAGACCGGCCTTCCGAAGCGCCCGCAATTCATCAGTTGATTTGGAAAGCGTGCTCTGAGGACCAACATACGCGCCGACGTGGCGAAGCGATGGAAAAGTCGCGCGCAGATGATGGAGAATGGACAGAAGCATGTCGGTGTCGATGGCGATGGCGTCGCCGTCGCACAGAAAAACCTTTTCCACATCTTTGTAACGCTCCCCCGCCATGCGAATGTCTTCGAGAATGTCGGAAAGCGGACGGACGCGATAGGTTTTGTCTTTGTACATTCCGCAGAAGGTGCACTGGTTGTGGGAACAACCGATGGTGCATTGCAGAAGATAACTGTTGGCCTCGCTGAAAGGCCGGAAAATATTTCCTTCGTACCTCAACTGACGCTACCTGACTTCATGTTCTTTTTTCTATGCCACACGGACAACCGGAGGCGGCCCGGCTACAACAGGCGCTCCGCGCCCGACACCATCACGGTGGTCTTGATGGCCCCCGGGGGTTCCCGCGTAAAAACAATCATGAACGGGATCCGCCCGTTGGGCAAAACCCTCTCGTTGATATTGTTGCGGCCCTCCGGACGCGACAGGCGCTTCAGAATGTCATCCTCGGACATATTGGTTAATTCTTCTTCCGTCAGAATGTTTCCCGCGTAACTGGTGCGTTCGCCCAGCGCCACCGCGTAGGCATCCAAAAGTTCGCCTTTTACTCTGACGCGGGAGACGGGAAAATCAGACTGATTGACGGCCGTTCCCTCCACGATGCGGATGTTGCCCAGAATGAAATTATTGACGATCCGCTGCCGGACATTCTGGATTTTGATCTGCCCCATGACGGCCGGGCCTTCCGTCGATTCGGATGCGCCGCCTAAATATTTCCGCGCGATCTGCACATAACGTTCGCCCAGATCGGGAAAAATCACGAAATAAACCACGGCGGGAATCACGGCAATGACCAGAACCGCCCACAGCAAAACCTTCCAGGCGCCGCTTTTCTTTTTGGCAACCGGTTCGGGCTCGGGCGGCGTTTCCGCATCGGGCTCTTCATCCCGAGAAACCGGCGCGGCAGGCGCCTCGGGCAAATCGATATCGGCAAGCCTCAGGTCATCGTGCTTCGGCTCATGCAAAGGCGATGACACCCGAGCCGCGTCTGCGACTTCCGCGTCATCCCCGACTTCCGCCACATCTGTTTTTTTGTCGCCGATCACTTCCTTCATGAAAGACTGCATATCTTCATCGTGCGAAACGGCGCCGGCCGATTTTTCCGCCGGCTCAAAAGACGGGCGTCTGACGGGCCTTTCCGGCTCGCCATCCGGCGTCTTTTCGTCGGATGGCGAGACGTCATCCGACGCGGGCTTTACGCGGGCGGGATTATCCTGAAAAAATACATGCTGGCAGCGGCTGCACCGCATCCATAAACCGTCACCCTCCATTTGCGATTCGTCAAAACGGAATTTTGTCCGGCATTGCTTGCATTGTATAATCATCGGTCTCCCTCTTTATTTCAAATCCCATCAGGTTTGCACGACATAGACGTCCGGCAGATAACGATACTGTTCATTGAAATCCAGCCCGTAACCGATCACAAACCCGTCGTCGATGGCAAAGCAGACATAGTCCGCCTCAAACGGAACTTTTCTTCTTTTGCGCTTGTCCAGAAATGCGCAGACTTTAATCGACCGGGGATTGCGCCGTCTTAGCGTTTCGACAATATGGGCCAGCGTCAAACCGGTATCGACAATATCCTCCACAATCAGAATATCGCGGCCGGAAACGTCCAGTTCAACATCCTTGGTGATGGCCACTTGGCCTGCGCTTTCCGACCCCGCGCCGTAGCTTGCCGCGCGGATAAAATCCGTCCGGCATGGAATGGAAAGTTCCCGGACCAGATCCGCCATGAAAATGAAAGCGCCCTTGAGCACGCCCACCAGAAGAAGGTCGCCCGCGGCGTAATCGCGTGATATCTCACCGGCCACTTCCCGGACGCGTCTGGCAATATCAACCTGGGAAATGAGAATTTTTCTGGGCGCTTCGGCCATCGGACATCCTTCAATACCCATGTAATGAAATGAACGGCAGATACTACCCGGTTTTCCCGCCGCCTGTCAATAAAAAATCAAAAGATTTGACGATATAGCGCTACAAACGAATCGATGTTGTCCCGGATCATTTTTTCGGCGGCATCGAGTTGCCCCGCATTTTGAAACTCGGAGGACAGGCTCAGAAAAATGGAATTGAACGCTGAAATTTCCCGGCCGAATTTTTCATAATCGATATGGCTGATCATGTATTGCGACCCGTCAAAATAATACTTGCCCAGCCGGTTTGCGTCCGACGAGCGGAAAGGCCAGCAAGTCTTCCAGTTCAAATAATCAAGAGCGATTTTTTTGAGCCCCTCGTGGTCAAAGACGCCGGGCTTGAGCTCCTGGCCGATTTGGTCGGCAATCATTTTAAAGTAGGTCACAACCAGATCAATGTCCGTGAGGCACAGGCCATACAGATACCAGTCGTCGAGGATTTTTAATAAAATGAGCTGCTGGGACCGGGGAATGAAGTGATGGCTGGGACACAGATGCCCGGCGCACACTTCCTGCCCGTAAAAAGAGCCGTCGCGCATGTCGATGCCGCCGTTTTGCATCGGATGCAAAAGGCATCCGACTTTCTTTTCTTCGTCATCCAGAAACCCCAGATACTCGCAGCAGTAAATCACCTCATAACGCTTGCGGAAATCTTCGGCGGCAAACGTCGCCTCGGCGTAGCGTTCGATATCGCCGGGGACGCGCACCAACTCTTGAAAACGCTTCGTGCGGGCTCTAAGCCTTAATACCAGCGATTCGCGCGACGAATCGACGTAATTATACAAGCCGCAGCAAGCCCCGCAGGATTTGCCGGGGTCCGGCTGGCACAGCACCATCATGTCTGGAGATGACGACATTGAAAACCTCTCATATATCCCGGCCAAGCGGGGGAAATGTCCATAAAACGGCGGGGCACGTTATAGAAGGATTAAGATTGCAGGTCAAGACCAAAAATGGTAAGAGCGCGCTGAAATAAAGACGAGGAAACATTAGGATTCATGAATATTATTGAAGAAATCAATTTACCCAACGGCCTGACGCTCACCATCGCGGATTTAACCCGCAGCATTGCCGCCGACACCAAAAAAGTGGAGCTCGCGTTAACGATGAAAATCGGCGTGTCGGAATCTTTTTTTACCGCGCAAGAAGATTATCAGACCCTGGTCAACATTTTTGGCACGGAGCTGACCTACAAGCACACACTGGAGCGAACCTTTGTCAACGACAAGGATGAATCGTCCACGCGCGCCGAACTTCTGGATACCTTCAAAACCAATACGCTCAATTATCTGGCCTCGCCGAACTTCGCAAAAAAGATGGCGCTCTCCACGCTGCGCGACATCAAGCTCAACCCCTTCAAGTATCAGGCGAAACACAATCCTCCGGAAACGGAAGAATAAAAAGATCAGGCCGCATACCCTGAAAAAAAACGGAATATAAATAATGACGCAAGACCTTCTCGATGAGCTGCTATGCAGCGCTGAAAAGCCCAGCCGTTACATCGGCGCGGAAGTGAACGCCGTTTACAAACCCGACGCGCGAGTGCGCTTCCTTTTGGCCTTTCCCGACACCTATGAAGTGGGCATGTCCCATCTGGGCCTTCACATTCTCTACGCCGTGTTAAACCAGCGCCCCGATGTCTGGGCCGAGAGGTGCTATGCGCCCTGGCCGGATCGCGAAGCCCAGCTCAGCGCGCATGGGCTGCCGCTTACGTCGCTTGAGTCCTGCACGCCGCTTGCGGGTTTTGACGTCATCGGATTTTCCCTGCAATATGAGCTTTCCTATACCAATGTTCTCAATATGCTGAGCAGGGGAAACATCCCTCTTAAGGCAAATGAGCGCCGAGAGGAAGACCCCATCATTATTGCGGGCGGCCCCTGCTGTTTTAATCCCACGCCGATGGCCGCGTTCATCGACGCGTTCGTCATCGGCGAAGGCGAGGAAGCCGTGCTGGAAATCACGGATGCCGTAGACGCCGCCAAAGCGCAAAACCTCTCCAGAAGCGCCAGACTGGAGAAACTCGCCGGTATTGCCGGCGTCTATGTTCCCGCCGTTCATGGAACAAATACCGTCATCAAAAAACGTAAAGCGATTGACCTCAACGCATGGCTTCATCCCGTGGCGCCGGTTGTGCCGCTCATGCAGACGGTTCACGACCGCATCGTTCTGGAAATCGCCCGCGGCTGCACGCGCGGCTGCCGCTTTTGCCAGGCGGGCATGATCTGGCGTCCCTACCGCGAACGAAACGCGTCGCTTCTGATGGAGATGGCCGACCGGGCGCTGAAAAATACCGGGCATGACGAAATATCGCTTCTGTCGCTCTCCGCCGGCGATTACGGCTGCATCGAGCCCCTGCTGCAGGCCCTGATGCGGAAGCACTGCGCCGAACGCGTTGCGCTGGCGCTGCCGTCATTGCGCGTGGAAACACTGAGCAATGCGCTTATCGACGAAATCAAAAAAACGCGCAAAACCAGTTTTACGCTTGCGCCCGAGGCGGGAACGGATAAAATGCGCGGCGTCATCAACAAGGGCAACACCGCACAGGATCTTTTAACGTCCGTGGACAAGGTGTTTGCCGCCGGTTGGAAGGCGATCAAACTGTATTTCATGATCGGTCTGCCGCATGAAGAGGAAAGCGATGTGGACGGCATCATCGACCTGGCCTACCAGGCGCTGCGCGCCGCCCGTCACCGGGGACAGGTCACAATCAGCCTCTCCACCTTTGTTCCCAAACCGCACACGCCCTTTCAGTGGGAAAGGCAGATATCGCTTGATGAAACCTTCGCGCGTCAGGATCATATCCGACGCAGAATACAAAACCGCAATCTGGCCGTCAAATGGCACGACGCCCGCATGAGCCTTCTGGAAGGATTGTTTTCACGGGGCGATGAACGAATCGGCGATCTTCTTTTAACCGCGTATCAAAAAGGCTGCCGCTTTGACGGCTGGGGTGAACTCCTGCGCTTTGACCTGTGGCAGGAGGCGATTGCCGAGGCGGGAATATCCATTGACGATTACCTCAGTGAACGGTCCCCGGACGAGGCGCTGCCCTGGGATTTCATCGACTGCGGGATCAGCCGCGACTTTCTGCGGGCGGAAAGGCAAAACGCGCAACAGCAGCAGGCAACGCCCGATTGCCGTTACGACGCCTGCCAGAACTGCGGCGTCTGCGATTTTAAAACCGTTCAAAATGCGTTTTCGGACAAAGACATAAAAACAGCAAAGCAGGAACCTTCGCCTTCGTCATCCCAGGAAAGTGAGAAAGTCTATCGAATGAGTTTTGCCAAAACCGGACGGGCGCGTTTTTTGTCCCATCTGGAACTCGCGGCGGCCATGACCCGGGCCATCAAACGCAGCCCGCTGCAACTGGCCTACACGGCAGGGTTTCATCCGCACCCCAAAATCTCGTTTGCCACCGCGACATCGGTGGGCATGGAAAGCGCCGAAGAGTTTATGGACGTAACCGCCCGCGAATATTCCGGCGATCTCGCCGATCTCCAAAACGGCATTAATGCGGCGCTGCCCGCGGGCGTTGCCGTCACGCGCATTCAGCGCCTTGCCTGGGTGGACAAAGATCTCGCCAAGTCTCTTTACGGATTTTCTTATGACCTGATTCTACCGGCCGGCGCGAACGACGATCGGATGCAGGCCATTGTAAGCGGCATCCAAAATTTTCTCGCCGCCGAATCTTTTGAAATATCCCGAACCGCCAAAGGGAAAAACGTCACGAGGGACATCCGTCCTTTTGTGGAATCTCTCACGCTCAACACCGCCGGGGGAAAAGTGTCCGTCACACTGCGTCATGCCCAAACAGGCTCCGCGCGTCCCGTGGACATCATTCAACACGTTTTGGGATTTTCCGCCGACGAGGTGCATCGCGTATCCGTCATCAAAACCAAAACGATCCTGATTTGAAAAATGAAGGGTATGTTTTCACCGGTCCTGTATCGGGCTGTCTCATTGCGAGACATATCTGTGTCATGAGTATCATTCGCCTATAACAGGATTGATATGCAAACCGCAATAACTCTAATAAATCAGAAAGATATAAAACAATTATTTTATGGCATACATATTGAAACAACTTATGGGTTCACATAAACATCGAGATAAACAGGATCAGGCATTGGACACAAAAAAATCAAACCAAGGAGGGGAAAAGAGATGAGAAGGAGTGTTCTAACAATTACCGTTATGTTGTTGTTATTTGCGGTGGGCGTCACAAGCGGCTATGCCCAGTGGTGGTCATCTTCCAGTTCGTCATCGACATCAGGTTGGTGGAGTTCGTCGTCCTCAAGCTCATCTTCATCGAGTTCATCGTCGTCCTCAAGCTCGTCGTCTTCGACATCGTCTTCCGGATCCATTGAAGCCAAGATTGAAGCAGGCGGAACCATCCCGGCCGGAACGTACACCCTGACCCGGAAAATTTCCATTTCGAAAAGCGGGCTCACCATCACCGCCAAAAACGTTATTCTGGATGCGAAAAACCTGAGCAACACGTCGTCCGGCGACGGCATCACGATCAGCGGCAGCAATAACAAGCTCATCGGCATTACCGTCAAAAACGCCGGCCATAACGGCATCTCAATCACGGGCAAAGGCAATACCATTCAGGATTGCATCACGCACTCGAACAAAAATACCGGCTTGAACATCAAGGGCAGCGCGGCCAACAACACCATCACGGGCTGCAAATCCTACAACAACTACGACACGCAGAATGCCGGTGAAAACGCCGACGGCTTTGGCGTGAAAGACTGCACCGGCTCCGGAAACAAATTCGTCAATTGCGAAGCTTGGAACAATTCCGACGACGGCTGGGATTTCTGGGGGACCACGGGCGCGGTCACCGTTACAGGCTGTTACGCGCATGAAAACGGCAGAGGCTCGGCAGGCGACGGCAACGGCTTCAAGCTGGGTGAAAGCGGCGTTTGCGGCAAACATGTTTTAAGAGATTGCACGGCGAAGAACAACCTGGCCTGCGGCTTTACGAAAAACGGCAACACCTGCAAAATTTCTTACACCAATTGCGTCAGCAGCGGCAATGGAAAAGCGGACAACCGCTAAGCCATTGTCATAAGGCAGGTCAACGCGCCCCGCAGTCATTGAGCTGCGGGGCGTTTTTTTAGACAAATATTCCAAAGCACTTGTATCAATACGATTCAAATGAAGCTTTAATTCCCATCGAACTGTCCCAGACTGTCCGACGTCAAGACAAATCTGTCCCATACGGTGCCACCGCAGAAACGTTGCGGGCAAAAAATTACCATTAACATAATTAATTCATACCCTTAAATAGATCAATTCCCGTGGCACACATATTGAATTGTATCATGGCATATGTTTCCATACGGATTGGAATCTTGCATGAGGAAGGGTGTTTGAGCATTAAAAATTTATTGACGGAGGAAAGAAGATGAAAAAAGGGATTTTCGCAGTATCGGTTTTATTCTTTGTGTTCGTTTTGGGCTTAACGTTGTCTTATGCCGCAACGAAGACGATCACCGCCACAATTGTCGTTGCCGCAAACAAAACCTATGACGGAAAAGGCGTGACCATCGTCGCTAAAGGGTTGGGAGACGGCAGCCAGGCTGAAGATCAGAAACCCATTTTCAAACTGGAAAAAGGCGCCACCCTGAAAAACGTCATCATCGCCAAACCGGGCGCCGACGGCGTGCACTGCTACGGCAATAACACGGTCAGCGGCGTGACCTGGCAGGATGTGGGCGAAGACGCCTTGTCGGTCAAAGGCGAAGGCACCATCAAAATTACCAACTGCAAATTCTACAAAGCGTCCGACAAAGTGATCCAGGTCAACAAGAAAAGCACCATGACCGTCACAAGCTGCACCGCCGACACGATGGGCAAATTCATCCGTCAGAACGGCGGCACCACGTTTACCTGCACCTGGTACTTAAATGGCTGCACGGTTAAAAACGCGTCGGAATGCATCGCCCGCACGGACAGCAAAACGACAAAACTGTATTACAGAAACCTGAAGTACTCAAACGTCAAAACATTGTGGAAATTCCCCAATGTGAGTTCGCAGGTAAAAACTTACTAATTGATGTATCCAACGGGATGCGCCTGAATCCCGTATTTTTTTAACCCCTCAGGTTAAAAACTCCTGTGGTTTCTTCCAGGGAAGGAAGGTCAAAGAGCCCCGCAGCCCGGTGCTGCGGGGCCTTTTTTAAAGGAGAACGTCATGAAGCTTAAAAAATCATTTGGACACGCTTTTTCTTTCGCATTTTTTGTAGCGCTGCTTGCGGTTTCCGTTTGTGGAATTTGCTCCTCCGTTTCAGCCGCGACCTTTAAAAACCCGCTCAACGGTTCCGGACCTGATCCGTGGATGACCTATTACAACGGCTATTACTACATGGCGGCCACCACATGGGGAAGCACAGCGGGAACGGGCCTCACCATGAGAAAAGCCAAAACGATCGCCGAGCTGAAAACCGCTCCCCAGACGCGCATCTGGTACGATACGACATCGTCGCGTTGCTGTAACATGTGGGCGCCGGAGTTCTTTCTGCTCAACGGAAAATGGTACGGCTATTACACGGCCGGACCTTCGACCTGCTGCGACGGCCAGCGCCTGCACGTCATCGAAAGCTCCGGCACGGACCCGATGGGGCCTTACACCTATAAAGGGCAACTTGCCGACACCACCGGCGGCTGGATGATCGACGGCAGCATCCTGCAATTGAACAGCAAGCTCTATCTGCTTTTTTCCGCCTGGAGCGGCAGCAATCAGAACGTTTACATCGTCGGCATGAGCAGCCCCTATAAGGTCAGCGGTACGCGCGTGCTCATTTCCTCGCCGAAGTACAGCTGGGAAAAACAGGGCGGCAACACCAACGAAGGCCCCGTGGCCATTCAGCGAAACGGCAAAACCTATGTAATCTATTCGGCCAGTTCCTGCGCCAACCAGAATTACGCCTTGGGCATGCTGACCTTAACGGGCAGCAACCCGCTGTCGTCGAGCGCGTGGACGAAAAAATCCACCGCCGTCTTTAAAAAAGCCAACGGCGTTTATGCACCGGGGCACAACACGTTCTTCAAATCGCCCAACGGCAGTGAATACTGGATGGTCTATCACGGCAATCCGACCTCCGCGGGCGGCTGCGACATGTACCGCCAGCCGCACATCAAGAAAATCGGCTGGAACAGCGACGGGTCCCCAAGTCTTGGCAGTCCCATCAATCCGGCGAATTCAGTTACCGTCCCCGCAGGCGATGCCGGAACCGGCGCGCGCAAGGAATATAAAATCGTCAACCGCAAAAGCGGCAAGGTGCTGGATGTGGCCAACTGCAACGCGGCCGACGGCATGAATATTCAGCAGTACAGCTGGCTTAGCAACAACTGCCAGCGCTGGACCACGCAGACGACCGACAGCGGCTATGTGATGATCGTCAACGTTCAAACCGGAAAACTGCTGGAAGTCTCGGGCTGCGGCACGTCGAACGGGACTAACGTGCAGCAGTGGAGCTGGGTGAAAAACAACTGCCAGCAATGGAAACTGGTGACCACCACCAGCCCGTATGTGAAAATTGTCAACCGCGCGAGCGGCAAGGTGCTGGATGTCGCCAACTGTTCGACCTCCGATGGCGGCAATGTGCAGCAATGGAGCGCGCTTGGCAACACCTGCCAGGAATGGCAACTGGCCACGCCCTGATAAAGCATTAAGGATAAATTATATTAACGGAAGGAGTTTATTATGCGCAAAAAAGTTTATACGGACCGGCAGATTCTGACGACGCTTCTCGTCATTCTGGGATTGACGATTGTTTATCTGAGCGTGGGAATCTCCGCGGCGTTTGCCCTTTCGGGCAACTTAAGCGCTCACGACCCGAGCATGATCAAGGTCGGCAGCTGCTACTATGTATTTTCCACCGGCGACAACAACTACAACAAAGGCAACATCCAGATTCGCAAATCCTGCAACCTGTCCAGCGGCTGGACACTGAAAGGCACGGTCTTCACGACCATCCCGTCCTGGATTAAAAGCCAGCTGGGTTCTACACCGGGCAACCTCTGGGCGCCGGACATTAACTACATCAACGGAAAATATTACCTTTATTATGCCGGTTCGACTTTCGGCACCAATAAATCCGTCATCGGCCTGGCGACAGCCTCCAACATTGAAGGCCCCTGGACGGATAATGGCCTGGTGATCAAATCCACCACATCCAACAACTACAACTGCATCGATCCGGAAATTGCCTGGACGATCAAAAACAACGCCCGCGCCGAGATGTGGCTGTTGTTCGGCTCTTTCTGGGACGGCATCAAGATGCGCCAGCTCAACACCTCCACCGGCAAGCTCTCCACCACCAAGACGACCCTTTATTCGCTGGCATCACGCGGCGGCGGCGCGATTGAAGCGGCGTCGATTGCCTGGCGCAACGGCTACTACTACCTGTTTGTATCCTTCGACAAGTGCTGCAGCGGCACGAGCAGCACGTACAATATCCGGGTGGGACGCTCCAAGAGCATCACGGGACCTTATGTCGATAAAAACGGGACCCGGATGATCAGCAGCGGCGGCACGAAGATTCTGGGCAATTCCAGCAATATGATCGGCCCCGGCGGGCAGGATGTCATCCTGGACGGCTCCACCTACCGTATGATTTATCACTACTATGACAAGAACGCCAACGGCGCTTTTAAGATGGCCATCCGCAACCTGAACTGGTCTTCGGACTGGCCTTCCGCGGGTTCGATGCAATAGCCGATAAACGAGGCCGGGAAGGCACATCCCGGCCTCGTTTTCATTATTCCATTAAAAATAACTGTTTCATATTTTTTCAAAAGCGCGAAAATAAGCCCCACATTAAACTTAAAGGAAGGAGTTTAGCATGCGAAAAATTCTGTTTAAAAAAAATCGTTTTCTGGCCGTGGCGCTGGTCATCCTGGGAGTGACGGCCTTTTATCTCGCCTTGGGCATTTGCCCGGCCTTTGCCATCTCGGGCGATGTCCACGCTCACGACCCGAGCATGATCAAGGTGGGCAGCTGTTACTACGTATTTTCCACCGGGGACAACAACTACAACAGGGGCAATATCCAGGTCCGTAAATCCTGCGACCTGGCCAGCGGCTGGAAACTGATCGGTACGGTGTTTACGAGCATTCCGTCCTGGATTACCACGCGTCTGGGCAGCACCCCGGGCAATCTCTGGGCCCCGGACATCAATTACTTCAACAACAAATATTATCTCTACTATGCGGGTTCGACCTTCGGATCCAACAAATCCGTCATCGGCCTGGCCACCGCCACGAACATCGAAGGCCCATGGACGGATCAGGGTCTGGTGATTCAATCCACCTCTTCCAACAACTACAACTGCATCGATCCGGAAATTGCCTGGACGATCACCAATGGCGCTCGCGCGGAAATGTGGCTGGTGTTCGGCTCTTTCTGGGACGGCATCAAGATGCGCCAGCTCAACACCTCTACAGGGAAACTCTCCACCACCAAGACGACACTCTATTCTCTGGCCTCCCGCGGCGGAGACGCGATTGAAGCGGCGGCGATTGCCTGGCGCAACGGCTACTATTATCTGTTTGTGTCCTTTGACAAATGCTGCAGCGGCACCAGCAGCACGTACAACATCCGCGTTGGACGTTCCACCAGCATTACCGGACCCTATGTCGATAAAAACGGGACCAAGATGACCGGCGGCGGCGGCACGAAGATTCTGGGGACATCCGGCAGCGTGATCGGCCCCGGCGGACAGGATGTCATCCTGGACGGCTCGATCTACCGCATGATCTATCATTACTATGACGGCAACGCCAACGGCGACTTCAAGATGGCCATCCGCGATCTGAACTGGTCTTCCGACTGGCCTTCCGCGGGATCGTATTCGACCTCATCGAGTACGTCGTCTTCGAGCTCGTCGTCATCCAGTTCCTCATCTTCAAGTTCGTCATCGTCGAGTTCGTCATCCTCCAGTTCCTCATCGTCAGGCTGGTGGTCATCGAGCTCGTCGAGCTCCAGTTCATCGTCATCAGGCTGGTGGCTTAGTTCAAACTAAGGCCCAAAGGCACAGTCCGGAATGACCGGACAATCATTCTTCTAAGAAAAAAGCCGGGACGAAAAATCCCGGCTTTTTTCTTCAGTGCTGTTTTCACCCGTCGCTACCCGGAATAAACCGGCGCCTGCATCATAGACCATTTACAGGGGCAATTTCGCCTTATACACATAAAGATTTTTGCCCGTAAACGCCAGACAGTGTAAACCGGCGGGGACATCAAAAACGATTCTGCCGTCGTTGACGGGAAACACCAGCAGGTCAAACGGCTTGCCTTCTTTGCCATCCGCAACGACAAACTCCTTCTTGCCCGCCCGGGCCGCAAAAACCACATGCTTTCCATCGGGGCTGAAAACAGGACCGTAGATAATGCCGTCATAGGATTTTCCCTTTTTCCCGTCGGAGACAATAAACCATTTCCCCCCTGCCTGAGCCCAGTAAACCACCTGCCTGCCGTCAGGACTGAACAGAGGGTCGCCTACAACATCGAATGCATCCCCTTTTTTTCCGTCAATCACAACAAACTGTTTTTTGCCCGTTTGAGCCCAGTACCCCATGCGCCGGCCGTCAAAACTGAAAACCGCAACGCCGATAAAATCATACCGGGTATGATCTTTTTCATCGGCAACGACATGCCACTTACGGCCCACACGGGCGGCGTAAGCCGCTTTCCCGCCATCGGGACTGAAAACGGGCGTGCCGATGCCGATCTCATCGAAGGTTTTCCCTTCTTTGCCGTCGATGACGGCAAACCACTTGTTGCCGGCTCTGGCCGTGTAAACGACTCGCTTTCCGTCGGGACTGAAAAAGGAAGGCCCGTTTCCGATATCGTCGTAAGGTTTGTGTTCCTTCCCGTCAATCACGGCAAACCATTTATCGGCCCGCCCGGCCACATAGGCCATCCTGCCTGAGGGACTAAACGAGAGCGTGCCCGCCACGATGCCGTCGTAGGGATTTTTTCCTTTGCCGTCCACGACGACAAACCATTGCTTTCCCGTCCGGGCGGCATAAGCCACATGTTTACCGTCGGGACTGAAATTGAGCGTGCGGGATTTATATTCATCGCAGGGCATGTCTTCCCTGCCGTCAACCACAACAATCCATCTATCCTTTGCTTTGACCGCATAAGCCATGCGCTTGCCGTCAGGGCTGAAAATCAGGGAATGGGGCGCAAAACTGTCGTAGGACTTTTCTTCCCTGCCGTCAATCACGACAAACCACCTGCCTTTGTCCTTGACGACATAAGCCAGACGTCTGCTGTCGGGACTGAAAACAATATTTCCCACCACGTCATAGAGCTTTCCTTTTTTCCCGTTATCGACCACGGACATTTTATCGCCCGCTTTTTGCACATAAGCCGCGCGTCTGCTGTCCGGGCTCACCCGCAGCGTATCTTTCCACGTGGTTTCGTCAATTTGAGCGATCAACACATCCACGTCCGCGGGTTGGGTTGACATGTCCTGCGAGCGGACATCCGCGCCCATAAGCACACCGATGATGATCATCATCCATAACGTCAGACTTTTACAATGCATCATTAGCGGAACCTCCTTACCGTGGTCTTTTCAATCCTTTGAATATGCGCCCGTTGCTACTTTAACTTTTCATACACCATCATGACGGTGTTTACATAAACGTCGCTGCGGTTGTAATACCAGATGGCCTTGCGCTTCTCTTCCTCCGGAGCGTCCTCCCGCCAGCCGTAATTTCTCAGGTAATTTCCCATGGCGAAATTGGCATCGGACATATTTAAGGGACTGGCCGTGCCGTCTCCATCGGCATCCATTCCAAATATCCAGAAGGACGACGGAATAAACTGCCCAGGCCCCATCGCGCCGGCAAACGAACCGCTGATGCTCAGCGGATCAATATCCAGGTGATTGGCGATAAGCGTCAGATAGACCAGTTCTCCCACGGCCCACCTGGCTTTTCTTTTCGCACGGTCCAAGGTGGCCTCTTCGGCAAGTTGCGGATAGTCTTTGGCGTAGCGCGCCTGAATTTCCTTCACGTAGGCGGGATCCAGCATGAAGGCCAGATTGGCGTAAGCACAGGCTACATTATAGGTCATCTTGTAGGTGCCCAGACGGGATTCGATCAGCAGGATCGCCGTAATGATCCGGGGCGACGTTCCAAAACGCTCTTCCACGGCGGCAAGCCGCGAGGCGTTGTCGTTCATAAACGCTCTGGCCTTCTCAATCTGACGGGGGCTGATCTCGATGATATCCGGCTTTTTCGCCGTTCCCCTGGGAGAAGAATAGAAGAGATTTTTGATGACAATGTCCGGCATGACGCTGATGCGGTTATCCTGCATGATGCTTCTGGCCTGTATCCGATCCAGGCCTTCGGCAACCAGCAATTCCTCGACAAACAGACGCTGATTTTCTCCCGCGCGCGCGCCTGCTGCGCATACCGACAACGTGATGACAATAATTAAGATGATTCTTTTCACGAATCCGCCCGGTTTTTTTTTGCTTACGACGGGCGGATGATATACGCCGACAACCCTTTTATGCAAGTCCTATTCACTTCATTGCAAAAATTCCGGCCTAACGCATTTTATAGCCAACCAACGCCGCCAGTTCGCCAACAACATCCTTGACGGACATGGCCTGCGCCGTGGTTTCTTCGGATACGGAAGACGCCTGCTCGGCGCCTGCCGCATTGCTCTGGGCCGAACGGCTGATCTCTTCCACGAGGGCATTAATCCTGTTGACGCCTTCGAGCTGCTTTTGAGCCACTTTAGCCGCCTCTTCCGTATAGGTATAAATCTGCATCGAGCTCGTGCCGTAATCGACAAATTTCTTGATGCTGAGCCCGATGTAGTCGTTGCCGCTTGAGGCAATGCCTGTTGTTTTTCCGATAAGCGCGATGGAGTTCTTCGCCGCTTCCGTGGAACGCGCCCCCAGAGACCGGATATCATCGGACACCACGGCAAAACCGCTTCCGGCGTCACCGGCGCGGGCCGCTTCCACCGACGCGTTGAGCGCCAGCAGATTGGTCTGGAATGCGATTTTCTCAATCGTCTGAACAATCGCCAGAGTTTCTTCGCTGGTCTGCTTGATTCCCTTCATTGCTTTCTTGGTCGATTTCATCATGCCAAAGGCGTCCATGCCGATGGTGTTCGTGCTGCCCAGTTTGCCCTTTAACAAATTAATCACATCGCTGTAGCCTGCATTCAAGGACTTGAGTTCTTCCGTCACGGAATAGGTTTCCTCAATGGCGGAGGCCTGCCTTGCGGTCCCTCCCGCCAGATGGCTGCTCGACTGCGAAATCTGGCCCGCCGCTTCCGCGAACTGCTGGGAGGTCTCCGCCAGATTCGCTATGACCTTGTAAATCGGATGAATAACCGAACGGATAAAATAAACGGCCAGCGCAAACGCCATGAGGATGCCGACAAGAGTTCCGACCAACGCCATAAGCTTCAGCCTCGACGCCTGGGCCATGGATGTAAGCGATGCATCTTCCGCAAACTTCATGTTTGTATCGGAAAGGCTCTGCATCAGGGTCCGGCTTTCGTCAAACGCGGCGGATAATTTTGCGGTCATCACCTTGAGCGCGTCTGCGCGCTTGCCTTCCCGGATGAGCCCGATAAATTCCGCATCCGTCTTTTTCCAGGACTCCCAGGCCGGCTGCAATTTCTTCCAAATCGCATCGACCGCTTCCGTCCGGGCAAGAGCCTCGTACTTTTTCCAGGCGTCGTCCGCCTTTCCCCAGGATTCAGTCATGCTGTTGAGCATTTTCTCTTTTTCCGCTTCATTGCCGAACGTTTCGGGGGACAAAAGCGCCTGTTCCATCGCCATGATATTTTGCTGCTCGTCGCTTAGGACCGCAAGATAATAGGTTTCGGGAACACGAACCTCCACAAAGGACTTCAAATGGCCGGACACCGCGGTGATTCCGAGAACGCCGACAAATCCGCCGATCAGAAGAGTCGCCGCTATAACCAGAAAGCCGCCGATCAGTTTTGAACTCAGTTTCAGTTTATTCATTCTTTGCCCTCCCCCGCCGCTTCCGCATCCGAAGATAACAATCCCGCGCCGACACCGGGAGGCGGAAGTTTGAGCCGGTCGTCTCCGGAGAGTCCCGCCGCCGACAACGTTTTCATGTGGACATGTCTTCCAACAACGGCTGACAATTCCCGCACGTAGTCCTTCATCGCCTCGCATTGAGCGCTCATCTCTTCGGCGGCGGCCGCCGCCTGCTCGGCGCTGGCCGCATTGGCCTGCACCACATGGCTGATATCGTCCACGGACTTTTTAATGAGTTGAAATTTCGGCAACTGCTCCTGGCACAAATTCGACGCACGATCCAGAATAGAGACGAACTCTTTGGCCACGACATTGTATTTTTCAAACTTCTCGGACGTTGCCACAACCTGATCCGCGCTTTTGTAAATCGCATCGACGGTCCCGCCGATCAGCTGCGTGGTTGTTTTGGCCGCATCGGCGGACCGGATGGCCAGATTGCGCACTTCATCGGCCACCACGGCAAACCCCGCTCCCACGTCGCCGGCCCGCGCCGCTTCCACCGACGCGTTGAGCGCCAGCAGATTGGTTTGAAACGCAATTTTTTCTATCGTCTTGAGAATGCCGGAGGTTTCCTCGCTGGAGGCTTTAATGTCATTCATCGTCGATGCCGTCAAATTGACGTTCTCGTGGGTTTGCGCGCGCAGCACGTCCACCTCGTCGGTTGTTTTCTTGAGATTCTGAACCTGATTGCTGTGTTTGGAACTCTCCTGGGCAATCGTCTGGGTGACGGCCAACGCTTCATCCACGGCGGACGCCTGCCTTGCGGTCCCTTCCGCCAGATGGCTGCTCGACTGCGCAATCTGCGCCGCCGCTTCGGCAAATTGCCCGGACGCCTCCACCAGCTTATCGATTGCGCGGTTGATCGGCCGGGTGATTGACCGCGCGAAATACAATCCAAAGAGAACCGCTATCACGATTCCCGCAATGGCGCCGCAAAGCGCCGTCACCGTAAGCCAGCGCGACACGGTCACGCCCCTGCCCCCTTCTTCCGAAGCAAGTTTAACATTGATATCGGACAGGTTCTGCAAAAGGCTCCGGCTGGCGTTAAAAGACTGCTCCAGCTCGGCGCCCATGAAACGCAGAGCATCTTCACGTTTGCCGTCGCGAATCAGGGCGGCATAATCCTGACTGGCTTTGCGCCATCCTTCCCAGGCCGGTTTGAAGTTGTTCCAGACCGAGCTTTGTTCCGACTCGCGCGGAAGCGAATCATATTGTTTCCACGACGCGTCCGCCAGGCTCCATGTTTCTTCCAGTTTTTTAAGCAGGTTTTCCTTCTCGGCGGAATTTGCAAACGTTTCGGGGACGAGAAGCGACCGGCTCAGACGCTGACTCTGAATCTGCGCTTCCGACAAAACCCCGATAGAATAGGTCGCCCGATGATGGATATTGGAAATATTATTGAGATTTTTAGTAACTTGAGAAATACCGGATGTTCCGACAACGCCTCCGACCAAAAGCATCAATCCCATCAACCCGAACGCGCCAATCAGTTTGCCGCTTAATTTCACGTGAGTCATTTTTCCAGTCCTTTGAGATGATTTAAAAAAGAGCTTTTGAACCCTGTTATGCAGCAAGGGCACAACCGATAAATTAAATCGGCAGACTTTAGACTTTCTTTAAGTCATTTTTAAATAAATCCATAATTTCAACATATTAAAGCACATCTCGGCCTCAAACAAAAAAATAACCTTCAATCGCTAAATTTTATTGACAAATATGATCATATTATCTATAAGCATCGGTCTTAACGTCAACTGAGGATAGGGATATGTACGCAATTATAAAAACAGGAGCAAAACAACACAAGGTCAGCGAAGGCGATGTTTTATCCGTGGAAAAGCTCGCCGGCGACAAGGGAGCCGAAGTTGTTTTTAATGAAGTACTGATGGTATCGGGCAGTGACGCCGTGAAAATCGGCAAACCTTTCGTGGAAGGCGCAACCGTCACAGGCGAAATCGTCGACCAGGTCAAAGGTCCCAAACTGCTCATCGGCAAGTATAAAAAGCGCAAGGGATATAAAAAGAAGACCGGGCACCGTCAGGAATTAACCAGCATGAAGATCAAGAAGATTTCGATATAAGCGGAGGATATCATGGCACATAAAAAAGGTCAGGGAAGCT
>CAZGDK010000017.1:0-36293 GCA_964525155.1 uncultured Smithella sp.
GCGGCGCCCGCGGCCGGACCGACAAACAGCCCCATCCCGATCATCGCCTCATGCAGCCCGGCGTTGACGCCGTGATTTTCCGCCACGTTCATGGAATAGTAGAGGGATGAATAATAGATGAGACCGATTGACAATCCGAAACCGATTTGCGCGATCAAAAGCCAGCCGACCGACGAAGCCAAAAGAAATCCAAAGAAGCAGGCGATCATCAAGAGAAAGGATCCCGCAAGCCACCAGAAGCGGTAATGCCAGCCCGTCCATCGCCAGAAGATGACAAACGCAGCCAGACGAACAAACATCCAGACCGAACAGACCATGCCCGCCATCCCGGTGGAGAGGCCAAGTTTTTCCGCAAGAGAAGGGATCAGCGGGATGACCGTGTTGATCGCCACATAGGAAAAAGGATTGGCGATCCAGGCCATCCGCAGAAATTGTCTGGCGTCCGCGGGCGATACTATTGCAGGCTGCGGCTCGTCCGGACCCTGACGGTTGTTTTCCCGCTTCAGGCATTTTGCGGAAACAGGCAGGAGAACAAGCTCGATAGCCAAAAGCACCAGCGGAACCCCAAAAAGGCTTTTCATCCCCAGCTTTTCCAGCAGAAGCCCCGTCGTGAAATAGGCCACCGCGCCAGCGGCGGCCCAGGTGACGTTATAGATGCCGACCATTTTCGACAACGACCGGCCCGCTCCCTCGCTGACCAGCATTTCGAGCGCCGGCCAGACCAGACAGACATTTGCAATCCACAGACAAAAGACCACGATCTGCGCTGCGGCGGTCACGACCATCAGGCCCGCGATCAGAGACAGCATCATGCCGCAAATCCCCACATAAAGCATTCTGATGCAGCCGTAACGTTGCGCCCACCTGCCGCCCTGCCAGGACGCGATAATATAGACAAAGCCGCCCAAAGCCGCCGTCACGAGATTTTCCACCTCACCGAAGTTAAACGTCTGGCGCAGATAGAAAAAGATAAAGTTGGAGTAATAAACGGCGGCGTAGCAATTCAGCAATTCGATGAGATAAAATAATATCTTTGATGAACGAATCATAATCCTCTTTCAAAAAAGGTAATCCACGCGGATCGTAAGTGACGGTGTGTTTTTACAATGATGTCTTTCTCAGTAGAAGCCCTTTAAGATAGCGCCCTTCGGGATGCCCCAGCGCCTGGGGATGATCCGGCCCGGCTTCCAGCCGCGCTAAAAGCTGGACACCTGTCTGTGCGTCGCGCGCCGCCCCTTGAATAATTTTATAAAACAGGTCTTCGTCGATAGAATTGGAGCAGGAAAACGTCGCGAGCATTCCCCCTTGCGGCAGATGCTTCAACGCCTGAAGATTGATCTCCTTATAGCCGCGCGAGGCGCGGTCCACGTCGCGCCGGGTCTTGGCAAACGCGGGCGGATCGAGAATGATCAGATCAAAAGATTCGGAAAGACTCCGCAGATAATCAAACACGTCCGCGTCGATGACCGGATGATGTTCGCTTGCGAAACCGTTGCGGCGCAAATGCTCCGCGGCTGCGGCACAGGCGGATTTGGAAATATCCAGGGATACGACTTTTTTTGCGCCGCCCGCCGCTAAGTAAACCGAAAACGCGCCTGTGTAGCAAAAGCAATTGAGCACGGTCTGATCACTTGCCAGGCGCCCCAGCCTTTCCCGATTGACGCGCTGGTCCAAAAAGAAACCGGTCTTCTGGCCGCCAACCACATCCACGTCAAACAGATGTCCGTTTTCTGTTATGCGCACAGGATCGGACGATCCCTCCCCGTAAATGTATCCTTTGTATTCTTCCAGGCCCTCCAGAGTGCGCGAACGTCCGGCGCTGAGTTCATAAATTTTCGCCGGTTTCATCTCGGCCAGCAGGGCCTCCAGCACAGCGTCCTTTTGTTTTTCCATGCCGGCGGTGGTGACGGACATAACCAGCGTGTCGTTGTAAGCATCGACGATCAGACCGGGACAACCGTCGCCTTCGGCGTTGATCAGGCGGTAGGCATTGGTTTGAGGGCTGACGACTTTTTGTCGAAGCGCCCCGGCCGTCTTCACGCGTTCACTCCAGAAAGCTCCATCAATCGTTTGATTAAAATCCCGGGTTAAAAGACGAAACGAAATGTCCGTTTTGCGGTTGAAAAACCCCAGGCCCAGCGCCTGACCTTTGCCGTCTCTTGCCAAAACAATGTCACCGTCTTCGGGGCTTGACGAAACCTTCGCCACCGCGCCGGAAAACACCCAAGGATGCCCGCGCAGAAGCGCCGCCTCCCGTCCATTTTTTAATGTGATTTCGGAATAATTATTTTTCGTCATACGCGGCTCATTAGCTTTTCCAGCTTGAATTTGCAAGCCGGATTGTATTATACGTAACGCGTCATGAAATTTTATGTTTATAAATGACCAACAGAGACCCCTATGAAATACAACCTTGAACAAAATATTTCGCAAAAGGAAATTGCTGCATTTTGCCGCCGTAACCACATTAAAAGACTGGCGCTCTTCGGTTCTGCCCTGAGCGGCCCCCTTAGACCGGAAAGCGACATAGACCTCCTTGTTGAGTTTGAAGATGATCATATCCCCGGGTTGATCACAATGGCAGGGATGGAAATTGAGTTAACCAACAAACTGGGCAGAAAAGTAGATTTACGCACCCCCCGAGACCTCAGTAGATATTTTCGAGATGAAGTGCTCCGCCAGGCGGAGGTTCAATATGAAAATCAATGATGAATTGAGGCTGCAACACATGCTGGATGCAGCCCAGGAAGCGATCACTTTTTATAATGGTCTAAAGAACGACACGCTTGAGCACAATCGACTTGTTTCACAAGCGATTGTCCGTTCTATTGAGATTGTTGGGGAAGCTGCGTCTCAGCTATCCAAAGAATTTCGAGAAAACAATCTTGACTTGCCATGGCCGCAAATCATCGGCATGCGCAATAGAATTGTTAACGCATATTTCGATATCGACTATACTCTTGTCGAAAGCACCGTAAAACATGATTTTCCCGCCTTGATCAATAACCTCAAAAAGATCATATCGGATTACAAAAAAAAGAACTGGAGAAGTAACCCATGCATGCAGTCATCATGGCGGGGGGAAGAGGAACGCGCTTCTGGCCCCGCAGCCGCGAAAAGAAACCCAAGCATCTGCTGGATATCGTCAGCCGCCGAACCATCATTCAGGAAACGGTGGACCGGATCAAGCCGCTGGTCAAACCTAAAAATATTTTGATTGTCACCGGACGCAAACACGCGCGGGAGCTGATGAAACAACTGCCGGAAATCCCCGCCAACAACATTTTGATCGAGCCGGTCGGGCGAAACACGGCCGCCTGCATCGGCTGGGCCGCCATCCATGTGCAAAAGAAAGCCAAAGACGACGTCATGGTGGTTTTGCCCTCCGACCACGGTATCGGCGATCCCGCCCGGTACCGCCAGGTCATTGCCGCGGCGGCCGAAGCAGCCGAAAAAGACAACGCGCTCGTCACCATCGGCATTGAACCCACAAGCCCCCATACCGGCTTCGGCTACATGGAAGGCGGCGCGTCGCAGGGACGCGTTGCCGGCGAGGCGCTGCTGCGGGTCAAGTCTTTCCGCGAAAAGCCGAATCTTCAGCAGGCCAAGGCCTTTCTGAAAAACGGCCATTTCTACTGGAACAGCGGCATGTTTGTCTGGAAAGCCTCGACGATTTTAGCTGAGATTGAAAAATTCCTGCCGGAGTTGCATTCCGGCCTGATGACCATCAAGGCGTCGATGGGCAAGCCCTCAGAAGCCCAAACCGTCTCCAAAATTTACAAAAATCTGGCGTCGATTTCGATCGATTACGGCGTTATGGAAAAAGCCGAAGATGTATTTGTTATTCCGGCCAGCTTCGGCTGGAGCGACGTGGGAAGCTGGGATGCGCTGTGGGAGATATCATCCAAAGACGAAAACGGCAATGCCGCCACCGGAGGCTCCGAGGTCATGTTTGAAGACACGCAAAACGCGCTGGTCTACAGCCCGCAAAAAATGGTGGCGCTCGTCGGCATGAAAGACGTCCTGGTGGTTGAAACAAAAGACGCCCTGCTGATCTGCCGCAGAGGCCGGTCGCAGGACGTCAAAAAGATTGTGGATCAACTGGAAGCCAGTGGGAAAGCTCATTTGCTCTGATTTTCTTTGGGAAACGCCTTGAGGTAAACCGGCTTTCCCTGCACGGGATACGATCCGTCGCCAAGCGCTTTGACAATGGCGCCAAGCGTTGTCTTTGCGTCATCAAACGCGATAATCAGAATATTCGGCTGTTTCGTTTTATGTTTGTTAATTCCGCCGACACTCGAAAGGATAGCCCCTATCCTTTTGGCGGCGCCTCAGGACAGGCACCCGGGCACCGTCAGTTGAACAATTTTTTCTCCGGCGTATGCGATGTTGACCATCGACGCCAAGAGCAGAAGCGCCATAAAGATACTAACTGTTTTTTTCATCATCTTTCTCCACAATCTCCGATTCACTATCCACTATTCACCGCCCACCCACTACGCCAAGTTTCCAAAAGTTGCAACGGTAATTTGCAATTGACAGACCTCCCGTTATCTGGGATAAAAATCCCGGAAAACACAGGACAAAAGACCATGACCATAATGCTTTCATCCCCTTTTATTCTGGCGTCCGCTTCGCCGCGACGTGAAGATCTTTTGCGCTCCGTGGGACTGACCTTGGAAATTCTGCCCGCGCATGTCGATGAAACGCAGATGGAAGGCGAAACCCCGCACGCTCACGTCAAACGACTCTCCCGGGACAAGGCCTCCGTTATCGCGGCCCGTCATCCCGACGCGCTGGTTTTGGGCGCGGATACAATCGTCGTCATCGACAATCTGATCCTGGGGAAACCGAAAAATAAAAAACAGGCGCGGGAGATGCTCACACGGCTGAGCAACCGTTCGCACACCGTTTTTACCGGCTTTACGCTGATGGGCATAAACGAAGGCATCTTTAAAACCCGGGTGGTCCGGTCTGCCGTCCGCTTCAAGGCCATTAGCGACGACGAAATGGACTGGTATGTGAGCTGCGACGAACCTTACGACAAAGCCGGCGGTTACGCCGTGCAGGGCCGGGGCGCTTATTTTATCAAGGCCATTCGCGGCTCCTATACCAATGTCATCGGCCTGCCGCTTTGCGAAGTCCTCGAAGAGCTGAAACATTTAACAGCCGTTCACTTTCGGTGGAAGCCATGACCGCGACGATTACCGGCCAGATCGCCGCCGTTCGCAAGCGCATCGAGGAAGCCGCCGCCCGCGCGGGACGCTCTGCCGCAAGCATCCGCCTTCTGGCGGTGAGTAAAACCGTTCCCCCGGAGCGCATCCGGCAGGCCATCTTGGCCGGCCAGACGCTGTTTGGCGAAAATTATGTTCAGGAAGCCCGCGAAAAAATTCCCGCCATCGGCCGGGATGTCGAGTGGCACATGATCGGCCATTTGCAGACCAATAAGGCAAAGTATGTCGTCCAGCTCTTTGACTGGATTCATTCCGTGGACCGGCTGGATCTGGCGCGGGAGCTGGATCGCCGCGCCGGGCAGCACAACCGCAAGCTCAATATCCTTCTGGAAGTCAACATAAGCGGAGAGGAATCCAAAAGCGGCGTGGAAGCGTCCGGCACAATCGACCTTGTCCGGCAAATCGCCCTGTTGCCGAATCTGCGCATCCGGGGCCTGATGACCATGCCGCCCTTCACGGATGATTGCGAAGCGTCCCGCCCCTATTTCGCGGCGCTTCGCAACCTGCGCGACGTCATCGCCTCCGCTGCCATTGACGGCGTATCGATGACCGAACTGTCCATGGGCACGACTGACGATTTCGACGTCGCCGTCGAAGAAGGCGCAACCATCGTCCGCGTGGGCCGGGCAATTTTCGGGGAGAGAGCCCATCGCTGAGTCGGCCGCGGCCGCATCAGTTTCAAAACGCATTCATGAACCGTAAGCATCGCAGCAAATCGTTTTAACAAAAAGGAGGGCATCATGGCAGCATCAGCACCCGACACAAAAAAATGGACGTTTATGGTGTATCTGGCCGGCGACAACAACCTCGACGGCAACGGCGCAACCGATCTGGCCGAAATGAAGAAAATCGGTTCAAGCGACAACGTCAACCTGATTGCCCAGTTTGACCGCGCGGGCAGCAAAGGCGAAACGAAACGGTTTTATTTGCGCCGCGGCACGACACTGGCCAAAGACGCTGTTTTGAAACTGGGCGAAACCAATACCGGCAGCCCCGACGCGCTCATCGACTTTGTCCGCTGGAGCGTCAAAAACTATCCGGCCGAGCGCTACGCGCTGGTGCTCTGGAATCACGGCCAGGGCTGGGACGACACGGATGTCTACGCAAACGAAAGGCTGCGCGCCCTGCACAACCCGATTCGCAAACGCATCCGCCGCGTCTTCTTCCGCACCACGTTTAAGTCAACAGTCAAGGCGGCCGCCAAAAACAATACTTTCAAGGCGATTCTGCTGGATGACGACGCCAAGGATTTTCTGGACAACATCGAAATGAAAAAAGTGCTGGCAGCCGCCAAAAAAACCGCCGGCCACAAAATCGACCTGCTGGGCATGGACGCCTGCCTGATGAGCATGGCGGAAGTCGCCTGCCAGGTGCGGGCAAGCGTTCAGTACACCGTCGGCTCCGAACAGACGGAGCCTCTGGACGGCTGGCCCTACACCACGCTTCTTTCCGAACTGACCAAAAAACCAGCCATGGCGACAAAGGATTTTGCCTCCGTGATCGTAAAAAAATACATCGCTTCTTACCCGTCGTCGGAAGCGGTCACGCAATCGGCCTTCGATCTGGCGCAATCGGATAAATTGATGAGCGCCGTAAAGGAAATGGCTTCCGTCCTTTCCGCGAACTTGACCGATCAGGCGGTGAAAGTGGCGATCATGGAAGCCCGCGCGGCGGTGCAGTCCTATGATGTTGCGGACAATATTGATCTGGTGGATTTCTGCAAGCTGCTTTGCGCCAACGACGCCCTTGCCGATGACATCAAAAACGCCTGCGAAAAAGTCATCGAAGCCGTCGGCGGTTCCGGCGGTCTCGTGGTCAAATCAGGGCGTAAAGGATCCTCCGTGAAAAATTCCCACGGCGTGGCCATTTACTTTCCGACAACCGGCGTTTCCCCGCTGTACGCCAAGCTCGATTTTACCAAAAAAACACGCTGGGGCGCTTTCCTGAACCAATATCTCAGCGCCTCGCGCCAAAGAAAATCCTGAACAAGGAGGATGCATATGCCGATCAACAGAAAGTTTTTTTATGATTTTGTGCGGTCCCATCTTTTTGACGGAACGTTAAAGCAAAAGCAGGTTGACGGCCTGAATGTTCTGCTCGATTACTGGGAAAGTGAAATGGCCGATGAGGATGACCGCTGGCTGGCATACGTTTTGGCCACCGCTCATCATGAAGTGGACCGGAGCATGCAGCCGATTAAGGAAGTAGGCCAGGCAAGCTATTTTCGACGCATGTACGGCATTGAAGGAGAAAGGCCCAAGGTCGCCAGACAATTGGGGAATCTCAGACCCGGCGACGGCGAAAAGTATTACGGGCGCGGCTTTGTTCAGTTGACCGGGCGTAAAAATTACCAGGACTGGTCGGACCGACTCGGCGTCAAACTGGTTGCCAAGCCTGATCTGGCGCTGGATACCGTTATTGCCACCCGGATTATTTTTGAAGGCATGCGCCTGGGAACCTTCACGGGGAAAAAACTTGGGCACTACTTCAATGATGAAAAAGAAGACTGGGTCAACGCCCGGCGGATTATCAACGGCGTGGACAAGGCCCATCTGATCGCCGGATACGCAAAGCAGTATTATGCCGCCATCAGCTACACGACCGGCTGAAAGGTGTCTGTTGTTACATGACCGTTCATGATGTAATTCTACAGGCAACCGGAAAATTCGAGGCGCAGGGCATTGAGTCCGCAAGGCTCGATGCCGAAGTTCTTCTTGCGTTTTGTCTGAACTGCGACCGGATTGACTTTCTCAAATATCCGGAGCGGGCCGTAAACGCGGAAGTCCTCGTCAGTTTCAACCGGATGGTCGAAAGACGATTGCGACGGGAGCCGGTGGCCTACATTATCGGACAAAAGGCGTTCTGGTCGTTCACGCTGGAGGTCAATTCCGATGTTTTGATTCCCCGGCCCGACACGGAAATCATCGTTGAGGAAACCCTGGCCCTTTGCCGGTCGGAGGCGCTTGCCGCCCCCCGCATCCTGGATATCGGCACGGGCAGCGGAGCGATCGCCCTGGCGCTGGCCGCCGAACTGCCCGAGGCGTGCATCACCGCTTCGGATATTTCCGGGACGGCGCTGGCGGTGGCGCAAAGAAACGCCGTCAGACTGGGACTCGCCGCGTCCATAACCTTCCTTGAAGGCGATTTGTTTGATCCGGTGGACGGCGTCTTCGACATCATCGTCTCCAATCCGCCTTATATCGACGCCGGGGAATATGAAACCCTTGCCGCGGGCGTGAAAAATTATGAGCCCCGGCAGGCGCTTTGGGCCGGTCAAACAGGTCTGGAATTTTATCAAAAACTGGTATATCAGGCCCCTGGCCGGCTGGTAGAAAAAGGCTGGCTTTTGCTGGAAATCGGCGCTAAACAGGCCGAAAATGTAAGCGCCCTGATGGACGCATGGTATGATGCAATCACTGTCCGCGCGGATTACGCGGGACTTGCGCGTGTGGTCAAAGGAAGGAGAAAATAATTGGATAAAATTGTTATTCGCGGTGGGAAACCGCTCAACGGAGACGTGCAAGTGAGCGGTGCGAAAAACGCCGCCCTGCCGGTTTTGACGTCGGCGCTTTTGACGGAAGGCGTCTGCACGTTTTCCAATATTCCCGATCTGGTCGATATCAAAACGATCTATAAGCTTTTAAGAAACATGGGCGTGGAAATCGAAGGCGGTTCAACCGTTTCCGTAGACGCCTCCAAAATCACCGAAAGCGTCGCGCCATATGATCTGGTCAAAACCATGCGGGCCTCCATTCTGGTTTTAGGGCCGCTGCTTGCGCGCACGGGGCATGCCCGAGTGTCCCTGCCCGGCGGCTGCGCCATCGGGGCACGACCGGTCAATCTGCACATCAAGGCGCTTCAGGACATGGGCGCCAAAGTGGAACTGCAAGGGGGCTATATCGAAGCCCGCGCCGACCGGCTCAAAGGCGCGGATATTTATTTCGATCTGACCACCGTCACCGGAACGGAAAACATCATGATGGCCGCTGCGCTCGCCGACGGCGTCACCGTGCTGCACAACGCCGCGCGCGAACCGGAAGTCGTCAACCTCGCCGACGTGCTCCGGGGCATGGGCGCGAAAATCAGCGGCGCGGGAACGGACGTCATCACCATCACGGGCGTGACATCGCTCAAACCGGTGGAAGCCGCCATTATTCCGGATCGCATTGAAGCCGGCACGTTCATGATCGCCGTCGGCATGACCAACGGGGAAATCAACATCCTGGGCTGCAACGCCTCGCACCTGGAAGCGCTCATCAACAAGCTGCGGGATACGGGCATGAAAATAACGCCCATCGATGGAGGGTTGAAAGTCGCCGCCGGCAATAAAATCAGCAGCGTGGATATTAAAACCCTGCCCTACCCCGGCTTCGCCACGGACTTGCAGGCGCAGATGATGGCTTACATGACCATCGGCAGCGGGCTTTCCGTCATCTCGGAAACCGTTTTTGAAAACCGGTTCATGCATGTCAGCGAACTGATGCGCATGGGCGCGGACATTACCATCCAGGGCGGCAGAGCCATTGTGCGCGGTGTGCCGCAGCTATACGGCGCGCAGGTGATGGCGACGGATCTGCGCGCGTCCGCGTCGCTGATCCTCGCGGCGCTGGTCGCCCAGGGCCCGACGGAAATCTCGCGTGTCTATCACCTCGACCGCGGCTACGAGGCCATCGAGAAAAAATTCTCCGCGCTGGGCGCGGACATCAAAAGGATGAAAGCATAATGAAAATTTTTCGAGCCGACGCACCTGAATTTCGGGATTTCTTCCAGGCGCTGCGCCTGCGGGGCGGCGCGTTTACGCCGGAGCTTCTGGGCACTGTAGCCGGGATCATTTCCGATGTCGCGGCGAAAGGCGATGAGGCGCTTTTTGCCTACACCCAAAAGTTCGACGGCTGCACACTCACCGCCGCCACCCTGGAAGTAACGGATGCGGAAAGAAAAGCGGCCAGGGATCAGGTCCCCCCCGAAGACCGCAAGGTCATCGAACTTGCGGCCCGGCGAATTGAAAAATATCACCGCCGCCAGGTGGTCTCCGGATACACGATGAATGACGAAGTCGGCATTGAGCTGGGCCAGCGCGTGCTGCCTCTTGCCCGGGCCGGCATTTACGCCCCCGGTGGCAAGGCCTTTTATCCCTCCACGCTTTTGATGGCCGCCATCCCCGCGCGCATCGCCGGGGTCAAGGAAATCGTTTTGGTCAGCCCCTCCCGCAACGGCGTGATCAATCCGATGATTGCCGCCGCCGCCGATATCGCCGGCGTGGACCGTATTTTCAAAATCGGCGGCGCGCAGGCTATTGCGGCGCTGGCTTACGGCACCCAAACCATTCCCCGCGTCGACAAAATCGTCGGCCCCGGCAACGCCTACGTCGCGGCGGCCAAGAAACTGGTTTTCGGGCAGGTGGATATCGACATGATCGCCGGCCCCAGCGAAGTCGTGGTGATCGCCGATCAAACGGCCAATCCCGCTTTCGCCGCGGCGGACCTGCTGGCGCAGGCCGAACACGATGAAATGGCGGCGGCCGTGATGTTCACGCCGTTTTCCGATCTGGCCCAACGCGTGGCCCAGGAAGTAAAGCGGCAAACCGCAGGGCTTTCCCGCAAAGACATCATTGAAAAATCGCTGGCCCGCTGGGGCGCCATCATTATCACATCCAGCATCACGCAGGCCGTGGAACTGGCTAATCTGTTCGCCCCGGAACACCTGGAGCTGATGGTGGACAACCCCTCGGAAATTCTGGGTCAGGTGCGCAACGCAGGCTCCGTATTTTTAGGCGCCTACACGCCCGAAGCCCTGGGCGACTATATTGCCGGCGCCAACCATATTCTGCCGACGGAAGGCACGGCGCGCTTTTCCTCGCCTCTGGGCGTCTATGACTTTTACAAACGGATGAGTGTTTTGTCTTTTTCCAGACAAGCGTTCGAAAAACTCGCGGAATCGACAAGACATTTTGCGCAGATGGAAGGGCTCGACGCGCATGCCAACTCGGTGCGCGTGCGGACCCTCTCCGATAAAGAGATCTAACGCGTGCCTCGCATCACATCGAGTGCCCTTTAGGATATCAGGTGATTCGGCGCACAGGTTTTACGGGCCTGAAGGCCCGGGCTACGTTCATATCGCTGTAGCGCGTAGCTTTAGCTGCGCGATTTCGGATCCTTGTCTGAAGAATCCGGCATGCAACGGAGTTCCTGCCGGATAAAGGCCCGGAAAACATTCAATGGTCTACAAAACATTCCTGACATCCATTACCAAAGAACCTGAATTTCGGTAATCGAGATAATACGCAACAAAACCCTTCCGGACAGGGTTGTTCAAAATATATCGCAAAACGCCTTCCGTGTCTTCCGATTCCCTCAAAACATGATCATAATAACCGGGCTGCCACAATTTATCGCCGTTAGCCGCTTCCCGATTCGCAAACCTGTACCCGGTTTTCTGCTTATAATCCTTGATGAATTTTTTCAAATCCGAATGTGCATTTTTTCCTTCCGCGAGGAAATGCAGGTGATCCGGCATGAAGCAATATCCCCAGATCATGAACCCGTGTTTGCCACCACACTCGGCTAGGATTTCAACCATTTCCTTGACCAGCGCGTTATTTTCATCAAAGATATTTTTCCTGTGGGCCGTGCAGATGGTCACAAAATACCGGTATCGGCCGAGATAATCAAAATCTTTCAAACGGGGTTTCGGTTTGAATTTTGCCGGGTTCATTGGTGATCCGTGTATGTGTTAAAGATTTAGCGGGGCTAATAACCTAACCACCTAAAGGTGGCGCGAGGTCTCGC
This sequence comes from uncultured Smithella sp., assembly GCA_964525155.1. Taxonomy (GTDB): domain Bacteria; phylum Desulfobacterota; class Syntrophia; order Syntrophales; family Smithellaceae; genus UBA8904. The sequence goes on from CAZGDK010000017.1 coordinate 12,023, forward strand.
GAGCCCCGCACTACAATTGTTTGCGGGTCCTTGTCCGGCAAATGCCGGATGAAGCCCCGCCAAACGTTCATATCGTTGTAGTGCGTAGCTTTAGCTGCGCAAATTTTACGGGGCTAAAGCCTCTTACTACTCTTTGTTGGTTCAATCATCCTCGATTGAATCGAAATATTCTTGAGCAATCAAGATGATTGTTTCAGCGAAAAATACAAAAAAGCCGTCCGGAGGGACGGCTTTTTTGCATTTACTTGAGCATGCCCTGCAGCGTTGAGATATCGGCCTGCTGCAGTTTCACCTGCCTTTGGAGGCTGATGTTTTCCAGGCCCGTGCCGATGGCGGACAGCATGATCGACAGAATACGCTCGTCGCCTTCGGTAAAGATTCCTCCGTTTTCCTTGTTGGCCAGATTCATCACGGCTACCACCTGTTTGTTTTTATAAACCGGCATGCTGATAAACGACGGAGCGCCGTATTTGGGGTCGTTGGCTTTCAGGGTCCGGGGGTCGCTTTCGATATCCTGAATGCGCAGGGCCTGGCCGCTTTCGATGACGCTTTTGACAAACGAGTAGCGCCGCGGTTTAGAGCCGTCGTCATCCTTGAAAACCACCGGCGGTTTCGCGGCCACCAGCCGAAGCCCGTCCGGCTCGGAGGCGTCCACCAGAAACACCGACCCGTTGCGGACGGCAATCACCTGCATGGCCTTTTCCAGAATCAATTTCAGCAAATCGTCGGCCGAGATGGGATGGCTCGTCAGATCGGAAATATCCCTAAGCGCGTTGAGCTCGTCGGCGCGCTGCGCCGCTTCCTTCCGGATTCTTTCGATCAGCACGACAAAGTCTTTTTCCTTTTTATTGAAGATATACGCCAGAACAATCAGGCAGCATAAAAAAAGCAGGCAGGCCAGCGCCGTCAGGGCAATCTGCTGAGCGCTCCACGGCGCATCCGCTTGAGAAAAAAGATACGCGACAATCGCCAGAGGAATGAAGGCCGTAAAGACGGCAAGTCGATTAAAGCGTTTACTCAGGGTATTTCTATTCATGAAAATATCCTTTCGGGATTAGGGATTAAACGTAAAAACGGCCGGAATCGATAATCGGCTGGTCCTCGTGTTCCAGCGCGTAGAGAACATCCTTGTTTAAATCCTGCTTCATGGCCAAAACGGTGGATCGCTTCTTTTTCATTGTTTTGCCGAATTTCACGGCCTCTTCCACCAGTTGTTCCATGGGGCAGGCTTTGGTGATGATCCGGTATTGTTCGCATTCCCTGGCCGTCATGCGCCTGCCGGTAATCACCATCTCTTCCAGGATATCGCGTGGAACGGCTTTTTTCATGGCCGCCAGCATCCCCGGCAGAAAGGGAATACCCAGATCAACTTCCGGGAAGCACAAAAAGCCCCGATCCGACCGCATGAACCGGAAATCAAAATAGCACGACATAATCGCGCCGCCGGCAAAAGCATGACCGGAAATCGCCACAATGGTGGGCATCGGGAAGAGCAATACCTTTTTTAAAAGCGCCATCATCGTTTCAATAAATTTCTTAAAGGTCGCCGTATCATTTTTCTGCATGAGCGGCAAAAGCCAGTCCAAATCGATTCCGTTGCTGAAGATTTTATCGTGTGCGCCTGTCACAACCAGCACGCCGGCTTTTTCATCTTTTTCCACGGCATCGAGCGCTTCTGATAATTTGGCCAGAAAATCCAGATTGAAACGGTTTTCACCCTCGTTGAGCGTAAGTATGGCAACATGTTCATCCATCCTGATATCTATCGGCATCTTGGTTCTCGCTTTCCTGGGGATGATAACCCCATATCGGTTGTAATATGTTTTTCTTTATGAAAAACGTGTTTTTTTATCCCGTCACCGTTTTTTTTTCAATCACTATTTCAGAAGAGCTCATAACTCAAGGAGGTAATAGCATGTTAGGCTGTAGACTATTAGGCTATTAGCAATTTTGTGGGGCGCTTCGCGCCCTTCCTATTACCCTAACAGCCTACAGCCTGATAGCCTTCTGTTATTCTTTCTCCAGCGCCTGCGCCGCCTCTTCCCGGGACTGAAAAATGTGCGGCGCCATCTGTCTTCGTTTGAGTTCATCGCCCAGCTTCATGCGCAAAAACGCGCTGGTCGTGTAACGCGTCACATCACTGTAGAATTCCGACACGACATACTTGACCATGCCGATGTATTCGTCTTCCAGCTCCGGCGCGATGGCGAAATTGTCGTAGTTGACAATGGTCTTCACCCTTTTGCCCAGCGGCTTGCAGATTTCCGTCACTTTCGACCGGATGGCTTCAATGTCATTGCGGGTCCGGACATTAAGGCCCTCAAAATTGACGTAGAAGATGTTGGTCGCCGGGTCATACGTCAGACGCTGATCGATGGGAACGGACAAAAGGTCGTCCTTGAGGCCCATCGGCGCGAGCTTGAAGATCCGCTCGTCCATCAGGCGCAGATTTTTAATGACCGGTTTGAATTCCATCTGCGCCAGGATGTCTTTTTCCAGATCAATGCCCGGCGCGATTTCAATGAGCTCCACGCCTTCAGCGGTCAGCTGGAAAACGCAGCGCTCGGTGACATAGTAAATCTGCTGAGCGCCCTGCTGCGCCGTCTTGCCGCTGAAGGTAATCTGTTCCACATCGCGGAGAAGTTTTTTCATGGCGCCTTCTTTGATAATCCTGAGCTTCCCGTCTTCCACCGCAATCTGAACATCGCCGGCGGTAAAGGTGCCGGCAAAAATAATTTTCTTGGCGTTTTGGGTAATGTCGATAAAACCGCCGCATCCGGCAAGCTTCGGCCCGAACCGGCTGACGTTGACATTGCCGCGCGAATCCATCTGCGCCAGCCCCAGGCACGCCAAATCCAGACCGCCGCCGTCGTAGAAATCAAACTGCTGATGCATGCAGATGAGGCAATCCATGTTGGTGGCCGTGCCGAAGTTCAGCCCGCCGGACGGAATCCCGCCGATCGTCCCCGCTTCAGCGGTGAGCGTGATATAGTCAAACACGCTTTCTTCATTGGCAACGTTCGCCACGCCTTCGGGCATGCCGATGCCCAGATTGACCACCATGTTCGGCTGCAATTCAAAAGCCGCGCGCCGCGCGATGATTTTGCGTTCGTCCATGGGCAGAGGCTCCACCATCGCCGTGGGAATTTTGAATTCGCCGGAAAACGCCGGATTGTATTGCGTGCTGAAGGTCTGCCAGTGGTTTTCCGGTTTGGCGACGACAACGCAATCCACTAAAATGCCCGGAATTTTCACCTGCCGCGGATTGAGCGCGTGGCGGTCGGCAATACGCTCCACCTGCACCATGACGAAACCGCCGGAATTCTTCGCCGCCATGGCAATGGGCAGCATCTCGAGCGTCAGCGGCTCCCTCTCCATCGTGATGTTGCCGTCCATGTCGGCCGTGGTTCCGCGCAGGAACGCCACATGAATGGGCAGCGTTTTGTAAGCCAGGTACTCTTTGCCGTCAAACGAGATCAGCTCCACGAGGTCTTCCGTGGTCGCGGCGTTAACCTTGCCGCCGCCCAAGCGGGGGTCGACGTACGTGCCCAGCCCCACCGACGAGATCGTGCGCGGGTTATGCATGGCGATATCGCGATACATGTGGGTGATGACGCCTTGCGGAAAATTGTAACATTCAATCTTGCCCGCCAAAGCAAGCTTTTGCAGACCGGGGGCAAGCCCCAGATGGCCGGCGATCACGCGCCTGAGAAGTCCGTCGTGCCCCAGGCGGGTCATGCCCTTTTCCTTGCTGTCGCCGATGCCCGCGGCAAAAATCAGCGTCAGATTTTTGGGCTCGCCGGTTTTCACGAACCTCTCCGCAAGCCCTTTGAGCAGCTCTTCGGGTGAATAGCCGACAAAGCCGTCGATGGCCACGGTATCGCCGTCCCGAATCACGCGCATGGCGTCTTCGACCGATACCACTTTTCCGCGTTTCATTCCGGAGCGGATATCCGCAATGACCGGACTGACAATGCCTTTGCTGTTCATGCGTCCTCCACCGATAAGAATTGTTTGATCATGATCCAGGCGACATGCAGGGAAGGGTCGCGCCCCTTCCCTGCATCAAATCATATCGTCATCGTTCCGCCGTCTACATAGATGGTATTACCCGTAATGTATTCGGCCGCAGGTGAAGCCAGAAACAGCACGGCGCCGACGACATCATCCGGCTCGGCAATTTTCCCCTTGGGAATCGTGTTGCAGATCATCTTTTCCACGTCCGGATTCGACCAGATGGGCTTGCTGAAATCCGTGCGGGTGAAACCCGGCGCAACCGCGTTGACATTAATGCCCAGAGGCGCCCATTCCCGCGCCATGCAGCGGGTCAGTTGTTTGAGGGCCGCTTTGCTGCATCCGTAGGCCGCCATGCCTATTTCAGCCTTTTCCGCGCCGACGGTGGTAATGTTGATGATTTTGCCTTCCTTCTGCTCCATCATTTTGCGGGCCACCAGGCGGCTTAACAGCCAGACCGCCTTGACATTCGTGTCGAAACATTTGTCCCAGCCGTCTTCGCGAAGGTCCAGAAGGCTGCGCAGAAAACTGCGCGCGGCGTTGTTGACCAGAATATCAATCCGGCCGAACTCCCGGATGGCCTCGTTGACCAGATGCTCCAGTTGCTCATGAACCGTCAGATCCGTCACTACCGGCAGCACGCGTGCGCCCCGGGCGCGGATTTCATCCGCCACGGCGTCGAGCTGTTCTTTCGTCCGGCTGCACAACACAACATTGGCGCCCGCGTCGGCCAGTCCCAGCGCGATCATCCGGCCGATGCCGCGGCCCGCGCCGGTCACCAGCGCCGTCTTACCGGTAAAGTTAAACGCATTACCCATATGTATGCCTCCTTATTATTTTAAAAGAATAAAATCGATATCCGGCCTAAAGTACCCGTCTTTTATAAACTTTTGAATAGGGGTTTGCAAGCAATGAATGGCGCTTTTGCACCCTAAAGATTGCACAAATAAGCAGGTTGGAGTATGATGCCGCATCTTCGAAAGAAGTGATGCGCCGGACCGGCGGCAAACCATCCCGCCTCGGCAAATCTCATTATCAAAGGAGTTCAAACGTGTCCCAACATCCCGATTTCAAAAAATGGCAACAAGCAGCGACCAAGGAACTCAAGGGCAAACCGCTGGAAACGCTCACCTGGGAGACTCCGGAAGGCATAGCCGTGAAACCGATTTATACCGCCGAAGATTTGCAAGGCCTGGAGACAGTCAATACCCTCTCCGGCCTGGCCCCGTATCTGCGCGGCCCCTCGGCCACCATGTATACCAACCAGCCCTGGACGATACGCCAATATGCCGGATTTGCCACGGCCAAAGAATCCAACGAATTTTATCGCAAGAACCTCGCCGCGGGACAAACCGGCCTGTCGGTCGCCTTTGACCTGGCCACCCACCGCGGCTACGATTCCGACCACCCCCGCGTGGCGGGCGACGTGGGCAAGGCGGGCGTCGCCATCGACTCCGTCGAAGACATGAAAATTCTTTTTAATCAGATTCCTCTGGACAAGGTCTCCGTCTCCATGACCATGAACGGCGCGGTGCTGCCCGTGCTGGCGGGCTATATCGTGGCCGCCGAAGAGCAGGGCGTCGGCCAGGAGAAACTGGCCGGGACGATTCAGAATGACATCCTCAAGGAATTTCTGACGCGCAACACGTATATTTATCCGCCTCGGCCCTCCATGCGGATTGTCTCGGACATCATCGCCTACTGCTCGAAGAACATGCCCAAATACAATACCGTCTCCATCAGCGGCTATCACATCATGGAGGCGGGCGCGGACTCCGTTTTGCAGACGGCCTTTACGCTGGCCGACGGCAAGGAATACATCCGCGCCGCCATCGACGGAGGCTTAAAGATCGACGACTTCGCCCCGCGACTTTCCTTCTTCTTCGGGGTCGGCATGAACTTCTTTATGGAAATCGCCATGCTGCGCGCCGCGCGTTACCTGTGGCATGCGATTGTCAGTGAATTTAACCCCACCAATCCCCGGTCCTGCATTCTGCGCACGCATGTGCAGACCTCCGGCTGGAGCCTGACCGCGCAAGACCCATACAACAATATCATCCGCACCACGCTGGAAGCCCTGGCCGCGGCCCTGGGCGGAACGCAGTCGCTGCACACCAACTCCTTTGACGAAGCCGTAAGCCTCCCCACGCCCCTGTCTTCGCGCATTGCCCGCAACACGCAGATCATCATCCAGGAAGAATCGCAAATCTGCCATGTGGTCGATCCCCTGGGCGGATCCTACTACATTGAATCCTTAACCGCCTCCATCATTCGGGAAGCAAAAAAGATTATGGATGAAATTGAAAACTTGGGCGGCATGGCACGCGCCATTGAAACCGGCATGCCCAAACTGAGAATCGAAGAATCGGCGGCCCGCAGGCAAGCCCGCATCGATCAGGGCAAAGACACCATCGTCGGCGTCAATAAATACAAAGTAAAAGACGAAACGCCCATCGACGTTCTGGAAGTATCCGGCGCGGTCAGAGACGGACAGATTGCCAGAATAAAAGAAACCCGGGCCAGACGCGACAACGCCGCCGTGGAAAAAGCGCTGGAAAAAATTACGCACGCCGCCGAAAAGGGAGGCAATCTGCTGGACGCGGCAATCGCCGCGGTGCGACTGCGCGCCACCGTGGGCGAAGTGTCCGATGCGATGGAAAAAGTGTTTGGCCGATATACAGCCGCCACACGCGTTATCTCCGGGGCTTATGCCGCGGAATACGGAACAAGCGATGTGATCACGGCGCTACGCGCCCGCGTGGAAGCGTTTCTGGCCCGGACCGGCCGGCGCCCCCGGATGCTGGTGACCAAAATGGGACAAGACGGCCACGATCGCGGCATCAAGGTGGTGGCCACGGCCTATGCGGATCTGGGCTTTGACGTGGACATCAGCCCGATGTTTCAAACACCTGGCGAAGCGGCCAGGATGGCCATTGAAAACGACGTGCATGTCGTCGGCGCATCGAGTCTGACGGCCGGCCACAAGGCGCTGGTCCCGGAGCTCATCGAAGAGCTGAAAAAATCAGGCTCCGAAGACATTCTGGTGATTGCCGGCGGCGTCATTCCGCCCGCCGATTATGATTTCCTGTACGCCAAAGGCGTGAAAGGTATTTTCGGCCCCGGAACCCCCATTACCGAATCGGCGGACAAAGTTTTATCATTACTGGAAGAGAAGTATTTGGGGTGAATATGGAACTCACCTTAAACAGCATGGAATGCCGCGTTCTGGGATCGCTTCTGGAAAAGGAACTGGCCACGCCGGATTATTATCCGATGACGCTCAATGCTCTTACAGCCGCCTGCAACCAGAAGTCCAACCGTGCGCCGGTCATGACACTGACCGAGCAGGACGTTCTGAATGCGCTCACATCCCTCAAAGATAAGCGCCTGACCATCACCGCCTCCGACAGCGGCCGGACGGCAAAATATCGGCATTTGCTGTTTGAAAAAATGAAACTCGAACCAACCGAGCAGGCCATTCTGACGGAGCTTCTCGTCCGCGGCCCTCAGACAACGGGAGAACTCAAAGGGCGCTGTGAACGCATGACGCCCATGGGCGACCTGGCCGCGGTTGAAGCCATACTCGACGAACTTGCCGGGCGAGACTTCGTCGTCAAACTCCCCCGCCGGACGGGCAGAAAAGAACAGCGCTACGCGCATCTCTTTTCGGGAAAACCTGCCGCACCGGAAGAAGACACCTCATCTGATTCCGAACACCTTCCCGCGCAGGCGACGGAAAACGACCGCATAGCGGCGCTGGAGGAAGAGGTTCATCTCCTGAAAGAGGAAGTCGCCGGTCTTCGCAAAACTGTGGAGGATTTCAAGAAGCAATTCGAGTAAAAGATGCGCCCGCCCTTGCAGCCGCTTAGTGCACCACTTCCGTCAGATCGTTGATGAGGGCGCGGTAGTTGGGGTATCTTTCCTTGGGTTTTTTCGCCATCATTTTATCAATAACGTCCGACAAATCAATGGAGATCATGGGATTGCGTTTTTTTAACGGAACCATGTACTCGTTTAAGTGTTTGGCGGCCAAGGCTTCCACCGTGTCTCCCTCAAAGGGAGGAACACCCGCCAGGACATGATAAAATGTAGCGCCCAGGGAGTAGATGTCGCTGCATAAATCCAGCGGCTGCCCCATCAAACATTCGGGCGATGTATACAACGGCGTTCCGAATATTTCGGGCTTCCGGCCCTTGTTCGTTTCATCATTGATGATGGCGACGCCGAAATCCAGGACTTTCAGGATGCCCCGATCATCAATCATGATATTGGCGGGCTTGATGTCCCGATGGATAATGTTTTGTTTGCTGACGAAATCGAGCGTCCGGCAGACGGTAATCATATGCTCCAGGCATTTGGCAATGTTGAGCTTGTTTGGGTCGCGGATAATGTCCGCGAGTGTCCCTCCGTTAATCAGTTCCATCACAAAGTAAAACAAATCGTCCATCTGATCGATGTGATAGATCTGGGCGATGTTGGGATGGGTCAGCCGGGACACCAGGCGGGCCTCTTTGATAAACATATCCCGATACGACGGAATATTGGAAAGATTATAGGAAATGACCTTCAGGGCCACATGGCGCTCCAGAAGCACATCCCACCCCTTGAACACCCCGGCCATGCTGCCTGCGCCAATAAACGACACCGCTTTGTAATTGCCCAGTTGCTTGCCGATCAAACTTCGATAGAACCTCATTTCCATCGATTTGTCGTTTTCCGGATCGTTGATCGTGTGTAAAACCGGATCGACGTAAACGTACTGTTTTTTATCGGCCCGCGCCTGCATGCCGGCCTCTTCGGCGGATATTTTGTCCGTGTCCGTAGGCTTTCTGGCGATGCCCATCAGCTTGGCGACGTAATTATAGATCTTGATCCATTCGATGGATTCATCTATTTCCACGCCGATTTCCGCCACGGACGATTGCTTGTTGATGGCAATATGCCGAATGAGGCTTGTGGCGACAATATGTTTACCGCCGGGCAATGTGATCCGAATATAAAGCGGCATGCCGAGCTTGCCCAGCAGGGATGTTTCCAGGAGCAGCCCCTGTTCGTTGATATTGGTGATCTGACCGGGCATCCACAAAACGCCGTCACGGGAGATTTCGATGTACACAACCTGTCCGGGCGCCATTCTCTGACTTTCCCGGCGCTCTTCGGACGAAGGCGGCGGAACATCGGGGCGGGCCGACAATTCATCGCCGGCGCTTTTCTTGCGGGACCCCGAGGGAAGGATTTTATTGATACGTTTTGTCAACAGCCGGGATATTTCCTCATCCATCGTATCGACGATGAAATCGGACGCCCCCATGTCAAACGCTTTTAAAATCTTTTCGACCTCTTCATCGAGGGAATCGACGATAAAACGCGACGACACGAGAAAGACAAAAGGAAGATGTTTATGCTCCGGGCTCTTTTTAAGACGCAGGAGGAAATCATAGCCGCTGGCATCCGGCAGGTCCACGTCACAAATAACGAGCGCGACGGCGTTGCCGGAAAGCAGATCCAGCGCGCCTTTCATCGATGTTTCGGCCAGCACCGGATAACCGGCACTTTCAAGAGATTGAAAAACCGCCTGCGCGTATCTCTTTTCACGATTCACGATCAGGATGTAATGCTCAGCGTCCATAGGCCATCATGTGCAAATAATCCGCAAAGTCAGACATACGACAATCAACGTGCCACTCCAACGACATTATAATGCATCAACTTTTGGCTTGATGCAGACATGCAGGGCAAAAGCATGCTCTCCCGCATCGAATATCAGCACGGCCACGGATGTATTTTGAAAATAACCGATCTGATGCCCGGGGCCGACAACAACCGACGGCAACGATATTTCAAAATGGTACGGCTTGCCGACAAACTCCTTCTTGGTCGTTCCGCTGATCATATTGATGATTTCGCTGACGCCGTCATGAATCAATTCCGCATCGATGGTTTCCTCCTGGGCGTTCATCATCCTGGCAATAATCGTTTTGGCCAGATCCCAGTAGAAAGTAATGACCAGGGTTCCCTCGGCTCGACCGGACAACCCCATGATCCCGGAAACGTCGCCGAAGATTCTAATGGCGTTGGAAAAAAATATTTTCTTGAGCGCCACATCCATACCGGCCATGGTTTTAAAGATATTGCAGGTATTTTTGATAAAGGGTTCCAGGTATTCCATTTCGTCCGCCAGCGGTTCGCGGCCGGGAATCAAATGGCCGCTGATGATATTTTTGGTGGCGACGGGGTCCAGCAGGGACAAAACTTCCGTGGCGCCCGCAATGATGAAAGATTGCGATACGATATCCCGCTTTTGTTCATGAATGAGCATAATGGGGATATTCTGGAATTTGCAGGCATACCGTAGTTTACAGATTTGCTTTTCCACGTCATCCTGATGTTCTTCCATCCAGAGAATAATCATATCGCAATCGTCAAGAACCAGCCCGTCACGAAACTTTTCATAGGTGATATAGGCGTCTTTGCCCAGTAGCTTGAGGATGGCAATTTCAGCTTTCTGGCTGCAATTAATTCCAAGCACCTTCTTCATACAAATAACCTCCGTTTGTACTGTTCATTATTTTGTCAGCACGCGTCGAATCGCCTCTTCGAGCTGATCCGGCGTGAAAGGTTTTGTAACATATCCCTGCGCGCCCGCGGTCAAGGCTTCCTTAATTCTTTCCTCTTCGGACTCCGTCGAAACCATCAAAACGGGAATTTTTTTAAAGCGATCGTCACTGCGCATTTTTTTTATAACATCCAGGCCGTTCAAAATCGGCATATTCCAGTCCAGAAGGACCAGCTTGACGTCTTTTCCATCGGTTTCCAGAGCCATCAAGGCTTCCCTGCCGTTTGCCGCCTGAATGGCCTCATAACCCATCGCGTCAATCACCCTGGCGACGATACCGCGCACCATGCGTGAATCATCAGCAACGATCAATTTCATTGCCTCTTTCTCCTTTTCATGAGATGTCCCGAGCAAACTAAAAAGCCCTTTTGTGACGTCCGTCACCTAATCTTATGCCTTACATTCTTTTCCTGTCTGTTCAGATCAAACCAGCCCCGTTTTTAATCGGCAGCAATGTGGAATTTCTGTAATTATTTTATCAACCCCGCCAAAAAAAAACGGTCCATTCGCCCCACCGGACGAAAAAACCGTTTTTTATCCATAACGGCGCAAAGCGCCTTTCTTCTTAGCTATCAGTCTAACAGCCCGGTAGGGAACGGTCGCGATAATCTGGAGGTCACAGGCCGTTCCCTACATTTATTAATCATCTCATAATTGAATGCACATTCGTCATGCCGGCGAAAGCCGGCATCCAGGAATTCATTAAACTGGTTCCCGGCCTGCGCCGGGAAGACGACTGACGTTGAGATGATGTCAGTCGAGAATACTATTATGAGACTGTTAATATTTGTCACATCTTCATCCCGCCGTCGCAGAAGATGATCTGGCCGGTAATGAAGGAGCTTTCCTCGGAGGCCAGAAACAGCGCCAGGTTGGCGATGTCGAGCGGCGATCCTTTGCGGTTGAGCGGCACCAGATACGGCAGCATCATATCCATCTGCTTGAGGGTTTCCGGCGGCATGTTTTTCATCATGTCCGTCCAGATCATGCCCGGCGCGATGGCGTTGACGTTAATGCCCTTGGGCCCCAGTTCCTTCGCGGCGGTTTTGGTCATGCCGATGACGCCCGCCTTGGTGGCGGAGTAGTTGAGCTGACCCGGGTTGCCCAGCGCGCTGGTTGATGAAATGTTGATGATCTTGCCGCAGCCTTTTTCGCGCATGACGCGCGCGGCGCACTGAATGCCGTAAAACACGCCCGTCAGGTTGACATCCAAAACGGCGTTCCATTGATCATCGGTCATCTTGTGCAAGATGGAGTCGCGCGTAATGCCCGCGTTGTTAATGATGATGTCCAGCGTGCCGAATTCACTTACGGCCGTATCCACCATTTTCTGCACGGTGGCGCGGTCGGAAACGGAGCCCAGAACCGCCGCGGCCTGGCCGCCTTTGGCCTTCACCTGATCCACCACGTTTTTCGCGTCCGCTTCGTTGACGTCATTGACGATGATTTTCGCGCCCTCTTGCGCAAAGCGCAAAACAATGCCCGCGCCGATGCCGCGTCCCGATCCGGTAATAATCGCTACCTTGTCCTTTAATCTCATGTCCTTCTCCTTAAATATTTTATACCCTGCCGTTTTCAAAGGATAACGCGGCGGCAAAGAGGAGGCGCCGCAGGCGTATTGCTTATACGTCGAGGATGCCGACGATGCAGCCAACAAAGTTAGCCGAAGAAAACGGCGGGGTATATTTATTTGCAGGGACCGATATACTTCCCCGTCATCTTGCTGTTCATCTGCATGGCCGGCTGGCCCTTCATTTTAAAGCTTGTGGCCGCCGATCCCTGCATGCTGTTCCCGGTATAGGTGCTCGTGCCGGAAACGGTCATCTTGCCTTCGGGCGCGTTGCATTCCGCCGTATAGCTGACCGTATTGCCGCTTACCTTCAGGGAGGTTGTTTTGCAGTCAGAATTTTTATCCTGCTGTTTCGGAACAGGATCATTTTTGGTGATGCACTGGCGAAACGTTGTGGGCGGCATCTGCTGCGGCATCCCCTTCATTTGCACCTGCGTTGTAAATTCCCACATCCCGTCTTTCAACTCGGCCCAGGCGTTCGCCGCCGCAACCGTCAGCAGCGCCGCCGTCAAAACAAATACCATCTTTTTCATCCATCTCTCCTTTTCTTTTTTTTATTTCAACACCGCCGGATCGATTTCTTCAAAATTCGGGCGGAACTATTTCTTTTTAAGCATTTCCCGGCACAGCGCCAGATAATCTTCCGCGCCGTGGCTTTTGGGGGCGTATTCAAAAATGGACTGGCCAAAACTGGGGGCTTCGGCTACGGCAATGTTTTCACGGATGACGGCAGTGAAAACCCGCTCACCGAAGCGTTCGCGCACCTTGTCCATGATGGCGTTGTTGAGCCGCTTGCGCCCGTCATAGCGCGTGGCAATCACGCGGTAGCCGGGGCCGTCCTTGTTGTATTTCTTTTTGACGTCCTCAATAAGGTTCAACAGCCGGCTCATGCCCTTGAGCGCCAGAAATTCCATTTGCAGCGGAATGAATACCTCCCGGCTGGCTACCAGGGCGTTGATCGTGAGCAGACCGGCGGACGGCGGACAATCAATGATGATATAATCGACATCGCTAACCTGCGACAGCCTGCTTTTCAGAATTCTTTCTTTTTTGGGAAGCGCCGCCAGTTCCGCCTCCAGTAAAGACAAATCCAGATTGGCGGGAAGTACTTTCAGGCCTTTGACGTCCATCAGCGCGTACGAAAGGGGCGCGTCGCCCTTCATGACCGCGTAAATCGTGCTTTTCAAATCATGGGCGTCAACGCCCAGAGAATAGGTCAGATGCGCCTGAGGATCAAAATCAATCACCAGCACGCGCTTTCCCAACTGGGCCAGCCCCACGGCAACGTTAAGCGCGCAGGTCGTCTTGCCGACGCCTCCTTTTTGATTGCAGAAAGCAATAATATCGGGACTGGCCATGGTTTCATCTCCTGGAAAAAATTATAAAAGCCTCGCAAGATGTCATTCCCGCGCAGGCGGGAATCCAGTATCATTAACGAGTTCTGGATACCGGCCTGCGCCGGTATGACGATTTTTGTGTTCTTTTGAACATTGCGACTCAGCCACTACGTGGGCATGACGAGCTCGCAGAAACGCACGTGCCGATTTTTGCAAACGTCATTAATAAAACTATAGCGCCGCAATAAAATTTTTAATAATAGACACAACCTCACCGGGTTTTTCCATGGGGATCAGATGGCCGGCGTCGTCAACGGATCCATAGTGCCCCTTCGGCAAAAGCGAGACGGCCCGTTTTATATCCACTAGGCCGATATTGGGGCTTTTTCCGCCTTCGATGACCAGCGCAGAGCACGAAATTTTTTTCAGAAGCGGCCACGGGTCACAGCACCAGCCGCCCATGAACATGGCGGCTTCGCTTTCGGGCGTGCAGGCCAGCCGCATATCGCCCTCCGGCATTTTTTCCATGCCGTAGCGCTTATAAAGCGCCAGGATGCCTTCATCCCAGCCCGCAAAAAAAGAGCGTGTTTTCAGATACGACATGGCGTCGTCTTCGCTTTGCCAGTAGTTCTGGCGCTTGATCGATTTGGACGCCAGCGGATGATCCTTCACGCTGGGGGTCATCGAATAGACGGCGTCGGGCAGGTAAATCGGCTCGATGAGCACCATGCCGCGCGGCATCACGCCGTAGAGCGCGGCGGCGATCGTCAGCACGGTGGCCCCCATGGAGTGGCCGACCAGCAGAGGCTGGTCGATGCTTTGCGCGCGGCAAAACTCGCCAAGATCCCTGGCGACTACGTTCCAGCTCAATCCGCCTTGATACGGATCGCAGGAGCGGTAATTGCAGATGTAGGGCGCCCAGACCGAATACTCCGGCGTAAACTGTTCAATAATCGGATGCCACAGCCAGGGGAGAAATCCCGTGGCATGCGCGAAAAGGATTTTCTTCTCGCCGCCCGGATAATAAAGATAGGGCAGCTCTGCGCCGCCCACGTTTTGATGCTTTAATTCAGGAATGTCCATTTTCATAGAAGAACAACATTTTCCGATATCCGCAACCGCTGTTATGAAGTAACGCTGTCGGCGACCTGCAGTTCATCAACCGACAGGATTTTATCAATATCCAGCAGAATCTTGATGGAGCCGCCCGCCTTGGCCATGCCCAGAATATACTCGGTGTTGAGCCGGGTGCCGAACGACGGCGTCGCTTCAATGTCGCCCGCCTTGATATTGAGCACTTCGGAGACGGAATCGACCACGATGCCCATCATGATGGTCCGGCCTGCGGCGTTAATTTCAACAACAATGATACAGGTCCGTTCCGTAAATTCCGCGGCGGCAATTGAAAACTTCAGGCGCAGATCAATGACGGGAATCACCTTGCCCCGGAGGTTGATGACGCCCTTGATGTAGGAAGGCGTCTGGGGCACCACTGTAATCGGCATGATCCCGATAATTTCCTTGACCTTCAAAATACCGATGCCGTATTCTTCTCCGGCCAGGCTGAACGTCAGATACTTGCCTTCCTTATCGGCCATCGCCTGCACCGCCTGATCCATAACTTTGGTCTGGTCTGCCATACTTCACCTCTCTGAAAAACAGGTTTTTTCCGTTTTTAGTTTTCCGCAGCCGTTTTGGCTTGCCCGGATCGGCAGGCCTTTTTTAGAAAACAAAAACAGCGGCGGCGACCACCGTGGTGTAATTATTGTCCACGCAAATTTTCGACTGGGTCATATTCAGCGTCCGGACGATCTTGCCGCTGATTTTGAAGATTTCCTTTTTATCGTCCCAGCTTTCATCCACGTTGAAATCAATGCCCAGCGTCGAGGCCAGCATGGCGGCGGCCAGATCCTCGGCGTAATCGCCCGTCTGCTTTTCCGTCAGTCCGAAGGCATGATGCTCGCTGATATAGCCGTAAGAGGACCGGTCGGCGGGAATGGCGCAGCCCACCGATGCGGCCAAGAGCCGTTTGGGCTCATTCGAACAGCAGCGGCTCATCACGCAAAACGTGATCGCGCCGGGAACCAGATGTTTCAAGCCCTGAGATTTGGGAATCATTTTACACCCCGGCGGAAAAATGCTCGAGACTTGCACCAGATTGCATTTTTCGATGCCCGCGTTGCGCAGGGCGCGCTCAAAGGAATGCAGTTCATCCTTGTGCGTGCCCACGCCCTTGGTGAAAAAAATATTTTTGGGGACAAATTCCTTCATGTCCGCCTCCTTTTGTTATTAATACTCCGTCAGGGTGGAAAGCCCTCGTTCGCCGACCAGGATGATCCGGGTGTGCGTAAGCCGTGTGGAAATGACCTTGGCCGTGGCTTCCATCAGTTTGTAGCCCAGCGCCGGGTCTGAGTCCATCAAATCGCGCAGTTTCTCGGCGTCAAAGGCGATCAATTTCGTGTCTTCCAGACAGCGGGCGGAAAGCGTGTAAATGTAGGGCTCCACGACCGCCGACCAGCCCATGGATTCTCCCTTGGTCACGATGTCAATCGTCACCTGCATGGGCGGCTTGCCGGGTCCCATATAGTTGTCCATAAAAAGGGCGACTTTGCCCTCCTGCACCAGAAAAAGTCCGCGCGCGGGATCGCCGTTGGAGTAAAGCTGCGTTCCGGCCTGATGATTTTCTTCCTTGGCGAGAGATTCCAGTTTGATCAGTTGGTCGTTGCTTAAATCCTTCAAAAAAGCAAATGTCTTCAATAGACTGATGGCGATCATAACCTTGCTCCTTTCTTATGGGTGATTTTAAGGTTGATGTTACTTATACAGCATCCCGGCCGCGATTAATAAAATTATATCGGGAAGAACCGGGAATTAATTTACACTAATTTTGCCTGAAATCAAAATAAAATCATAAGCCCGTTTCGCTTGCCTGAAATGTAAAAAAAGTTTATACATGCCGGGATTTTACCGTTGAAGGGGATTTCATGAAAACAACCTCACTTCGCGCGGGGCTGCTGTTATGCTTGATGTTAACGGGCTGCCTGGCCTCCACGGACACGATCCGGGATATCCGCCACTACCCGCAAAATCACGCCTCTTATGTCAATGAAAACGTCCGCGCCGGCGAACCCTTGAGCGTCACGGCCCAAAACCGCCTGGATGAAGAATACAATATCATTTACTTTTCCGTCTGGCATCAGAAAGAACCGTTTCATGCCCTGCCGGACAGGGTGCGCGATGATTTCTCAAGAATGGCCGTCAAACCCGGATACGGTGAAAACAAGCGGCGTCATCCCCCGTCCTGGTTAAAAAAACTCCAGCACAATGCGGCGCTGAAAAGCTACCCCAACGCGCTCGGCCGCGGTATTCTCACGCGCAATACCCATTTGCGCGTGCTGCCTACCAATTCTCCTCATTTTTCGAGCGCCGACGGCGACATCTCCGCCTGGCCGTTTGACAACCTGCAGCGGTCTTCCGCACCCGCCAATACGCCGGTGTTTATCTGCCACGTAAGCCTCGACAAATCCTGGGTGCTGGTGGAAACCTCTTTCACCTTCGGCTGGATTCCGGCGGAAGATCTCGCGTATGCGGATGACGCGTTTATTCAAACCTGGGAATCGGGACGCTATGCGGTCGTCACGCGGGATGAATCGTCCGTTTGGGATGAACGGGATCGCTTCCTGGCGCGGGCATCCGTGGGGCATATTTTCCCTCTGAAGGAGTTGTCGGCGGATAACATAAAGATTCTGGTCGCCGTGGCGAATCAGCGCCGCCAGGCCGTGATCCGTCACGGATGGCTGCCCGCGGATGCGGCGGCGCAAAAGCCCCTGCGCTTCAACGCCGCCAATACGGCCCGCATCGCCAACGAACTGATCGGCGAGCCCTACGGCTGGGGCGGCATGTACGGCCGTCGCGACTGCTCCGCCATGACACGCGATTTTTTCTCGGTCTTCGGCATCTGGCTTCCCCGGCATTCGGCGGACCAGGTTAAAGAGGTCGGCGCGTATATCGATCTGGTCGGATTGAGCCCGGCGGAAAAAGAGAAAGTGATTATTGAAAAAGGCGTTCCGTATTTGAGCCTGCTTTGGCGCAAGGGGCACGTCATGCTCTACATCGGCCAGCAGGACGGCCGCGCGCTCATCTTCCACAACATCTGGGGCATCCGCACCGTGGATATGGCAGGACGCGAAGGAAGGAAAGTCATCGGGCAGGCCGTCATCACCACGCTGGAGCCCGGCCAGGAACTGCGCGACCGGGATTCTTCCATGGGGTCTTTGCTCAACAACATTGCCGCCATGAATATTCTTATCCCATCAAACCAGGACGGACCCGCCAAATGAATAAATACAAAATGACCCTGGAATATGACGGCACCGGCTACAGCGGCTGGCAGGCTCAGAAAAACGCCAAAAGCATTCAGGCGACTCTGATTGCGGCGGCCGAACAGTTTCTCGGCGGCAAGGTCGACCTTCAGGGCGCGGGCCGCACCGACGCCGGCGTCCACGCGCTGGGCCAGGTCGCCCATCTGGAATGCGCCCGAAAGATTCATCCCGACGATCTGCGCATGGGCTTAAACGACCTGCTCCCCGCAAGCATCAATATTCTGAGCGTGCAACAGGCCCATCCGCGCTTTCACGCGCGCCACTCGGCGGTAAGCCGCAGCTACCTGTACCTCATCGCAAAACGGCGGACCGCGTTCGGCAAAAAGTATGTCTGGTGGATTAAAGACGATTTGCATATCGGCAAAATGAAGCAGACCCTCGCCCTCTTTGAAGGGTTTCATGATTTTGCGTCCTTTGCCGACAAGCGCATGGACAAAGATGCGTCCACCAAAGTCGATATCGAGGCCGTAAGGCTGGTTGAAGACGGCAATCTCATCGTCATCCGCATCGTCGGTTCTCATTTTTTATGGAAAATGGTCCGGCGCATCGTCGGCATCACCGTGGAAGCGGGCCGGGGCCGTTTGACGATTCCGCAGATTAAAAACATGCTGGAGAGCTATTCGGACATTCCCGCGCATCATACCGCACCGCCTTCGGGACTGTACCTGGAAAAAGTTTTATACGAAGGCGACAAACTGCCGGAGATTCAACCGCCGATTTCTCTCTGATCCCTTCTTTGCGACTAAAATCTCGTTTCAATTTATTAATCATCCCCCTTGAATGCGTAATCGTCAGGCAGGCACCGGGATGACCATTGCAGAACAAAATGCCGGGCGGCATCGCATCAATGCTTTTTCCGCGGTGGTAACGATCCGACATTAATTTTAAATTAAAATAATAGCTGCCCTTTAAAATTCTTCTTGTTTTAACAGAAGGACTATATTAATCGATCAATCACACGAGCGTAAATTGAATATGCAGACAAATTAACGAGGAGGACTATAGATGATTAAGTCAAGATTGTGCGAGCTGCTCGGAATCAAATATCCGATCATTCAGGCGGGCATGGGCCCATTCAGCAACAACAACCTTTGCGTGGCGTCAGCCAACGCAGGCGTGCTGGGATTGATTTCCACAAGCGGCCTTTGCGTCATGGACAGAACGGATGACTGGTCTTACCAGGATTTTTGCAAAACGGCGGAAGCCAATCCGGAAGATGATCTGGCAACCGTTTTGGAAAAGGTGCTGAAACGCACCTATCGCCTGGTCAAGGATAAAGGCGGGATATTCGGCATCAACGTGATGGTCTCGGCGGAACTGATGGAAGCCGCAAAAATTCTGATCAATAAAGCCACCCAGGTGCGCGAAGAAAATCCGGAGATGAAAAATCACTTCAAGGTCATCTTCACCTCTGCCGGCGACCCGGTCGGCTGGAAGGACATCATTAAAAATGCGGGATTCACGTGGATGCACGTTGTTCCCTCCGTAAAGGGCGCGCTGCGCTGCAAAAAAGCCGGCGTGGATGTAATTGTGGCCTCGGGTCACGAAGGCGGCTTCCATACGTCCTGGGAGCCGGTGCATTCGATGATCCTCCTGCCGGCGGTTGTCGAAGCCGTCTCCGATGAAAAGACCCTGGTGTGCGGCGCGGGCGGATTTGTCGACGGCAAGACGCTTGCCGCATCGCTGGTGCTTGGCGCGGACGGGGCGCAGATGGGCACCCGTTTCCTGGCAACGCAGGAAAGTGACTTTGCCCAGATCTGGAAGGAAGGCATTGTGGAAGCCGGAGACCGCGGCACCCTGGTTGCCCGCGGCATTGTAGGACCCGCCCGCTGGATCAAAAATCCCCGCAGCGTTGAGCATGCCAAAAACACCCTGGCCAAATCACCCGGTGTTTATCTGGGCACACCCGACGATTTCACAACGATTGATATGTCTCTGATCGCGTATGAGAACGAGTCCCTCCGGGCCACGTTCGACGGCAACAAGGAAAAAGCGATGATGGCCGGCGGCGAAGGGGCGCAGCGCATCAACGACATTCCCAAGGTCCACGACATGGTGCAGACCATCGTCAAGGACGCCGAAGAAATCTTAAGGAGCGTTCAGACCAAATTGCTGGCCTGAAGCTAAAACGGCGTTTCCTCAAAATAAAAGGCCGGGGGGCGACTCCCGGCCTTTTTCTTTAAGCTCAGCAACGAGCCCAATAATAAAACGACTCTCTCCGCTTAAAACCTACGTCCCTGGTCTCATCCGGCGGACCGCTTGTCGAAAAGTTCTTTTTCAATAGCGGACAGATCCCCCGACGACAACACCCTGAGCGCCATGTCTTTAGCCTCGCCCGCGTCGATAGCGGCGATGGCTCTCTGGTTTTCGGCCAGATAAATCGTGTTCATGCTGACATTCCTGATCCCGCAGCCGATAAGATATTTCAGGTATTCCTTTTTGTTGGCCATGTCGCCGCAGACCGAAACGTCTTTCCCATGGGCCCGCCCCGCGTCGGCCACGCGCTTGATCGCGCGCAGGATCGCCGGATGGTGCGGGATGTAGTATTCCCCCACCGCCTCGTCGGTGCGATCCACCGCCAGCATGTACTGGACCAGGTCGTTGGTGCCGATGGAAAAGAAATCGACGATCCGGGCGAATTCCTCGATGATCTCGATTGCCGCCGGAACTTCGACCATCATGCCGATTTGCGGATGATCGTGAAACGCCTCGCCGGATTTCGCAAGCGACGCGATGCAATCAAGCACGATGGTTTTGGCCTGACTGAATTCCTCGATCGAACAAATCAGGGGGAACATGATTTTGAGATCGCAGTTTGCGCCCGCGCGCAGGATGGCGCGGATTTGCTGAACAAAGACGTCCTGGTATTTGAGCGAAAAACGGATGGAACGCAGCCCGAGGAAGCTGTTGCCGCTTTTGGCCGCCGCCAGGTAACTGGGCGTTTTGTCGCCGCCGATGTCAAGCGTGCGGAAGGTAATGCCGCCGGACGGCGCGCCTTCCGCAAGCTTTTTGTAAATGACGTATTGCTCCTCTTCGGTGGGAAAGTTCTTGCGGATGATAAACGGAAATTCCGAACGGTACAGTCCGATGCCGTCGCAAACAAGGTTTTTGAGCACCTCGAGGTCTTTAATCAAGTTGATGTTCGCCATCAGGTTCATGCGGACGCCGTCTTTCGTGCGCGTGACGGCTTGCATGACGGGTGGCGCTTTGGCGGCCAGCGACTCGTCGATTCGGTCTCGAAATTCATTGACGACGTCCGAGGCGGGATTGACGAAAATGTTCCCCAGCTCCGCGTCGATCAAAATCATGTCGCCGTCGGAGATGCCGGCGGTTTGCGGATCGTTGATAATGACCATGGGGATTTGCAGAGATCGGGCCAGAATCGCCACATGCGAGGCGACGCCGCCGCTCAAGAGCACAATTCCCCGGACGCCTTCGGCGGAGAGTTTGAGCAAATCGGAAGGATAGAGGTCGCCCGCAACAACAATGCGGTTGCGCAGAAGCGTAAGCCTTGCCTCTTTGCCCGCCAGATGCCGGATGATGCGCGTGGCGAGATCTTCAATGTCCTGCGCCTTCTCGCGAATGTAGGGTTCGGAACTTGCCTGGAAACGGGCGATGTACTTTTGAGCGACGGCGATCACGGCTTCCGGCGGATTCTTCCCTTTCTGGATCAGCGCCGTCATGCCGTTTAAAAAACTCTGATCTTTCAGAATCAGCAGATGCGCCGTGAAAATCATCGAGGCGGCGTCGCTGAGTCGGGCTTCCACCGCTTTTTGCAGCGTTTCCAGTTCCGATTCAGTTTTTTTCAAGGCCTTCTGCAAATCGCCCACTCTGTATTTCCGGTCGAAACTCTGGCGCGCCAGTTCCTGAAATCTTTCCACACCCAGCGCCAGCGCCGTTTTCGCATAGGCATAGCCGCGGGATGCGGCCTTGCCTTTCAGAAACGCCGAATCGAGATGTTTTTTCGCCGCGTGCCCCGGCTCGCCCGAGACGCCGCGCTGGTATTGCCGGATGATCCGGACGTTCTCCAGAACCGTTGCCAGTTGCGAGGCCGCAATCTGAAGCGCCTTGAGATCGTTTGGGTCAAAGGGGCGCTGCGTCTGGCGCTGGAGCGTCATGACGCCCAACGGCCCCGCGCCGCCGGCAATCGGCACGGACAGAAATGATTTGAAGCGCTCCTCGCCGCTGCCTTTGAAATAACGGAATCGGGGATGCGCAAAACCGTCATTGAGCATCAGAGGCTCATTCTTTTCAAACACGGTGCCGGCGATGCCTTCGCCGCTTTTGAGCCGTATTTTTCCAACCATGCCTTTTTTCAAGCCGGTATTCGCCTGAAGAATCAGTTCGCCTTTGGCGTCGTCAAAAATAAAAATCGAGCAGACATCGGCTTGCATGTGGCCGGCCACCATCACGACCATTTTACTCAGCAGCTTTTCAATCGTGGCGCTGTCCTTGAAAACCCAGTTCAACTGGCCGATTTCCAGAAGCAGGTTTAAATGGTCCATCGTCTTCGATGTCTTTGGTTTGGAAGTCGGATGCATATTACTTTCGTCCATCTTGTATTGGGATGATGCCGTGGCGTGAACATTAGCACGAAATTCGAATTTAGCATACGGCGATCATCGGATTTAAATCCCGTTTCGCTGAATGTCATTAAGCAAACAAGTAGGAGCAAGGTTCAAGGTGCAAGGATAAAGGATATCAGGCTGTAGGCTGTTAGGGTAACGGCTCCTCCGATTGACATTATGACGTACGTCTCTCTTGCCCCATTCACGGTGCTTGCGTCTCTCCCGTCTTCTTCGTCCCCGCCAGAAGCGCGTCGAGCGGGCTTCTCGGCGCATGCGACAGATCGCGCAGCACATGCGTGTAAATCATCGTCGTCTCCACATTCTTGTGCCCCAAAAGCTCCTGCACCTCGCGGATATTCACCCCGCTCATTAATAAATGCGTCGCAAAACTGTGGCGCAGCGTATGCACCGTCGCATGCCTGGGGATACCCGCGGCCCGGACCGCGGCGGCTAAGACATTTTGCACCGTATCGCCGCTGATATGATGACGGCGCACCTTGCCGCTTCTGGGATCAACGGAAAGATTGTTGGCCGGAAACACATACTGCCAGCGCCACTCTTTGCCGGCATTCGGATATTTTCGCTCCAGCGCTTCCGGCAGATACACCTCACCAAAGCCTTTTGCCAAATCCTGCTCATGCAATTCCCTTACTTTTTCGAGATGCTCTTTCAGCGATTCGATAACCGCCTGCGGCATAACGGTGGCGCGGTCTTTGTCGCCTTTGCCGCCGCGCACGAAAATAGCGTTGCCGCCGAAATCGACATCGCTGACCCGCAGCCTGGCCGCCTCCATCAAGCGCATGCCCGTTCCGTAAAGGAGATGAACCACAAGCAGATCGCGGCCCGATAAATGACAAAGCAATTGCCGAACTTCATCGACCGACAGCACCGTGGGCAGTTTTGGCCCGCGTTTGGCCCGCACCGTCTGGCTTAAGTCTTTCAAATCAATTTGCAGCACATGGCGGAACAAAAACAACAGAGCGTTGAACGCTTGATTCTGCGTTGAAGAGGAGACATGCTGCTTAATCGCCAGATGGCTTAAAAAATCGCGTACATCCTCTTCATCCGCCCCTTGAGTTTCCCAATCCTTCTTCTTGGTTTGAGTCAGATACTCGTAAAAGCGCCCAAACCAGTCCGTGTAAGTCCTTTCCGTGCTGTAGGCATAATGCTTGATGCGCAACGCCTCCCGGATTTTCTGACAAACAGCGGCGGCATCGGGAAAGATATGCTGATTTTCTTCCTTGGTTTCAGAAGCCTTCCCGGATTGATTTTTCGAAAGAAAATGATCAACGTACAGTTTAACGGAATTTTCCGCCTGTGCGATCTGCCAGTCCTGAACTTTCGGATTTTTCTTCAGATCATCAAGAAATAATTGAATTATTAAGTCAGATGGAGTAACATTCCGGGCATTGGAGAAACGAATGAATTTGCTTGCCCAGCTGGCGTAAAAAGGAATCTGCTTTTCCGCGGCCAGATGACGATCGGCCATAAATTTTTGGAACTGAGGCAAAATCGAATTCATGGGCGTACCTCCCAAAACAGACATTTTGACTGCATTTTACAAAAAAATGATAAAAAACCGATTCGGTATTTGCTGATAATAAAGACCTTTTGCCGATACGGTATTTTATATTGCGTTGATTTTCAAGAAGTTTTTTAAGTATAAAAAATACGGCTTGGAAGTTATTTGACACTCGCCCCCGGGTTTTACCGGATCGGTATATTAATTGTTGTGATCAGGCAAGATTATAGAAAAATGAAAATGGATATGGTGGCATTTGGAT
>CAZGDK010000018.1:0-34392 GCA_964525155.1 uncultured Smithella sp.
GTGATGATCATCGCCGCGCCGTCGTAATAAACATGAGGGGTGACGCCGGCCCGCTCGAAAAAATGCGGAAAGAACGTCGCGGCGGCTGAATAGGCATAGGCCGAAAAGGCCCCCACGGCCACAAGCGTGTTCATATCGGTCGTCTTTTGTTTTGCGGCTTTCCACGCGCCTTCAAAAAAACGGCTGCCCACCCAAAAGACAGCGGGCGCGGTGAGGACGAACATGGTCCAGAGCATGATGTTTCGCGAAATATCATGCAGAAAGCCGAACCAGTGCTGCATCGACCCGAAAAAGATAATAACGCTCAGCAACGCGCCGCAGGCGACTTTTAATTTCAGATCCTTCAGTTCACGGGCGCGCGCTTCTTCGATAGGATCAGCGCCGGCATCGGTCAGTTCACCCAGAAATTCATAGCCCTGTTCGGTGATGGTCCGCGCCAGTGCCGCAACGCCCGCCCAGCGATCCGTATGAATCACGGTAGCGCGGGCGGTGGCCAAGTTGACATTGACGTCTACCACTCCATCCAGTTCTTTAAGAGCATTCTCGACGCGACGGACACAAGCGGCGCACGTCATTCCGCCGACGGAAACAGTTGTTTTATCCGGCAATGTCGTAACCCGCCTTTTTCACAGCTGCCGCCACCAGAGCGTCATCAACCGGTTTTGTTTCCTCATAAGCTGCCACACCGGTCTTTAAATCCACGTCAACGTTTGTAATGCCGTCGATTGCGCTAAGCGCTTTGGTTACCGCCATCACACAGTGCCGGCAACTCATGCCCTTTATTTCGATTTTCTTCATGCGCGACCTCCTTTGACGGGTGCATTAAACGTTAAGATAATCTTTCCCGGACAGATGGCAAGCAGCAAAAATGCATTCATTTCCATCTCTCGCTTGATTAATAATAAACATTCTGTATAATTAGCGCCTTAGAGGATACCTATGATCATACGCTGTTGGGGAGCCAGAGGCTCCATACCGACGTCAGGAAAAGATTATTTGCGCTACGGCGGCAACACAACCTGTCTGGAGATTCGCAATGCGCAGGATGACATTTTAATTGTTGACGCCGGCTCAGGAATCCGCGAGGCGGGCAACGCCTTTCTGGCCGAAGGCCGCAACGACTTCACGCTTATTTTAACCCACGCGCACTGGGACCACATCATGGGCTTTCCCTTCTTCAAGCCCCTGTATCGGGAAAAGACCAATCTGCGGATCTGGGGCTGTTCGTTTGCCCAGGATTCGATCAAAGAGATGCTGGCTCATGTCATGTCCGCCCCCTATTTTCCGATCAACTACAATGAAGTTCACGCCAATATTGATTATCAGATCACCTGCGGCGGCGAGTACACTCTGGGAGACCTGGCCATCACGCCGATTGCGCTTAGCCATCCCAATCAGGGCACGGGGTTCAAATTCGCGCAAAACGGCAAAAGCCTGGTCTTCCTGACTGACAATGAACTGGGGCTTAGGCATCAGGGAGGGCTGACCTACAGCGACTATCTGACCTTCTGCCGGGGGGCCGATCTGCTGATCCACGACGCCGAATATCTCGATGAGGAATATCCCAAAAGACGCGGCTGGGGCCATTCCACCATTGAACAGGCCACCCGGTTGGCGCTGGATGCCGAGGTCGGGCAACTGGGACTTTTCCATCATAATCAGGACCGTCACGATCATGAAATCGACGCCATGGTCGCCCGGTGCCAAAGCATCATCGGGGCGCGCCGCTCTGCGTTAACGTGTTTTGCCGTTCATCAATCGATGGAATTAATGCTGTAGCTTTCATTGCACCTTGTCCAGTCCACCGGAGGTAAAGCCATGTTGATTCTTGTTCATTTAACATTAATGACCGCCGCTTTTGTGTGTCTTGCCGCAGGCGCCGGCATGGCTCTGTTCGGCCGAAGGAAAAAAAACTGGCTTGTCCTGCATAAAAGGCTGAACACGGCCGGAGCCGCGGTTCTGCTTGCCGGCGGCGCAACAGCTTTTGCCAATGTCGTTCTCTCTGACGGCCGTCATCTTGCCGCGCCGCACGCATGGGTGGGTTTGACTGCAATCATTCTGACGGGATGGACACTCTTTCTGGGTTTTTATTCGTTTAAGGCCGCAAACAAAGCGGCGGTCCGCACTGTCCACCGCTGGTCGGGAAGAGGCGCGATGCTTTTCCTTCCGGCCGCCCTGATTCTGGGCCTGAAAATGATCGGTATTTTCTAACCATGTTTCTTCCGTCCACGCCTGAAGAATTAAGAAAAGCAAGATGGGATCGACCCGACATCATCCTGGTAACGGGCGACGCCTATATTGACAGTCCTCATATCGGCGTGGCGGTCATCGGACGCGTGCTTACGGACGCGGGCTTTCGCGTGGGCGTCATTGCGCAGCCGGATTTAAAAAGCGGCACGGATATCACCCGGCTGGGAGAGCCGCGTCTGTTCTGGGGAGTCACCGGCGGCTGCATGGATTCCATGGTCGCCAATTACACGGCTTTGAAGAAAAAAAGGCGTGAAGACGACCTGACTCCCGGAGGAAATAACACCCGCCGACCCGACCGCGCCGTGATCGCTTACGCCAATCTCATCCGGCAGTATTATAAAAGCACGAAGCCGATTGTGCTGGGCGGCGTTGAAGCCAGCCTGCGCAGAATCGCCCATTACGATTACTGGAGCGATGCCATTCGCCGCGCCATTTTGTTTGACGCGCGCGCCGATATTCTGGCTTACGGCATGGCGGAGCAGGCCGCACTGGAGATCGCCCGGCGGCTCGCGCAGGGAGGCGATCTCAAAGGCATCCGCGGTACCTGCGCCATTGAAAACGAACCGCCGGACGGTTATCTGGAATTGCCGTCTTTCGAAATCGTATCAACGGATAAGAAAGCCTTTGGGCGCATGTTCAGTCTCTTTGCCGAGGAAAATGATCCCGTCACGGCACATGGCATTTATCAAAGGCATGCCAACCGCTTTCTGATTCATCACCCGCCCCAGCCGCATTTGTCGGTCGACGAGCTCGACGCAGTCTATGCGCTTAATTACACCCGCCGCGTGCATCCGTTTTACGCGGCGCAGGGCAAGGTACGGGCCATGGATACGATTGCCTTCTCCGTTACCACGCACCGGGGCTGCTTCGGCGAATGCCGGTTTTGCTCCATTGCCTTACATGAGGGACGGACGATCATCAGCCGCAGCGAAGACGGCATTTTGGGCGAGGCGCGGAGAATTGCCGCTCATCCGGATTTCAAGGGCGTTGTGGTCGATGTAGGCGGAGCAACCGCCAACATGTACGGCATCGACTGTGCACGTAAACAGACGAAAGGCGCGTGCACCGACAAGCACTGCCTGTTTCCGCAGGTCTGCCCCTCTTTAAAAAACGATCATTCCCGTCAGATTCGTCTGCTTACAAACCTGCGCAAGATTCCCGGCGTTAAAAAAGTATTTGTCGCCTCCGGCATCCGCCACGATTTGCTTCTGGCCGACACCAGGCATGCGTCGGCTTATCTGCGGGAGCTGGCCCGCCATCACATTTCCGGACAGTTGAAAATCGCGCCGGAACATGTTTCCCCCGCCGTCCTCAAACTGATGGGAAAACCGCGGGCGCAGGGACTGATCGACTTTAAAAACCTGTTTGAAAAAATAAAAAGCGAGACGGGTCAAAAACAATATCTGACATACTATTTTATCGCCGCGCATCCGGGCTGTTCAGAGGAAGACATGCGTAAGTTGAAATCCTTCGTCAGCCGGGAGCTGAAAACATCACCCGAACAGGTGCAGATTTACACCCCTTTGCCGTCAACCTGGTCGGCGCTCGCGTACTGGACCGGCATCGATCCGGCAAACGGCAGAAAAATTTTCGTGGAAAAAGATCCGGTGAAAAAGCAGAAACAGAAGGATGTTGTTACGACCGACCGGAGAAAAAAGGCTATTAGGCTGTAAACTGTTAGACGGTTAGGTTTATTTTGTGGAGCGCTTCGCGCCCTTCCTTATAGCCCTAACAGCCTTTAGTCTAAAATGCTACAGCCTTTATTTTCTTCCGTATTTGTCTTCCAACCTTTCAATATCGTCCTCGCCGAAATAGGCGCCAGTCTGAACTTCGATGATGACCAGATTCTCGCTGAAGATATTCTCCAGCCGATGAGTTGCGCCTTGCGGAATATCAACGGCGCAACCGGCGCTCAATATTTGCTGCCGTCCTTCGACGGTTGCTTTGCCTTTCCCTGAAACCGCATACCAGTGCTCTGCACGCCGCTTGTGTCGCTGAAGACTCAAACACCCGCCGGGCGCAACCACAATCCTTTTCACCTTATGATCCGCCGCATCCGCCAGAACTTCAAAATACCCCCAAGGTCGCTTCCCGCTGTTATCCATTCAACAAGCCTTTATTCCGTAATCGTAAATTCCAGGGAGCCAATCGGCGTCACCTGCCCCGTACTTCGGTGCCAGAGCAGAAACTCGACTCGCCACTTTCCCGGAAGCCCGGCATTGATAAAACTTGTCGCATGACCGGGCATATAAAAGCTGGATACGCCGTAATCGACGGCATGGCCCTTCGGATCGGTCAACCGGTGCTTGTAGCCATACTCGGCAACTCCATTTTGATTCAGATAGGTATTGACCGGAGGGCCGACCAGCCAGACGCCGAAAACCTTGCTCTGACCTCGAAACGCGCCTCTGTCCATCAATTCTTTCATCGACCAGGTGTTCGTTGCCCGTCTTTCTACAATCCTTAACTCCCTGTCATAGGCCGCATCATCGTATATGCCCACCCCCATATCCTTGAGCTGCCAGCCGCTTTGAGACGGGGCTTTAGCCTCTTCGGTAATCGTAAATTCCAGGGAGCCAATCGGCGTCACCTGGCCCGTGCTTCGGTGCCAGAGCAGAAACTCGACTCGCCACTTTCCCGGAAGCCCGGCATTGATAAAACTTGTCGCATGACCGGGCATATAAAAGCTGGATACGCCGTAATCGACGGCATGGCCCTTCGGATCGGTCAACCGGTACTTGTAGCCATACTCGGCAACTCCATTTTGATTCAGATAGGTATTGACCGGAGGACCGACCAGCCAGACACCGAAAACCTTGCCCTGTCCTCGAAACGCGCCTCTGTCCATCAATTCTTTCATCGGCCAGGTATTCGTCGCCCGTCTTTCCACAATCCTTAACTCTCTATCATAGGCCGCATCATCGTATATGCCCACCCCCATATCTTTAAGCTGCCAGCCGTCGGCGCACGCAAGCGATGCAAAAACAAAGATCGTCATGGCAACCGTAAAAAAAACAAAAAATATTTTTTTCATGTCACGCCTCCTTTTTGACAGAGATTGCATATGGTTTTCCAAAGGACAGCCGGCTAAAACCCTTTTCCTTGACTCGCAACATCAACGCGTTCTATAGTATCAGCACAAGGATGTTATGACAATACAATTTACACTCAAACGCAGCTGGAAAAGAAAGAAAACTCTTTCTCTGCAAATTGGTAAATACTCGGACATCACCGTTTACGCGCCTTACTTCACGCCGATTGCGGAAATTGACCGCTTTATTGAAGAAAAACAAAACTGGATCGATAAGGCCATCCGGAAGCGCTGTGCGGGCGACCGCGACGGCCGGGCAAAAGAGTATGCAACCGGTGAACTTTTCTACTATCTGGGTCAGGCCTACCCGCTTGAAGCCTATTTTGAGCCTCTGGAAAACCAGGGCGTAACATTCTGGAACGGCCGCTTCTTTCTCAACAGCCAGGAAAACCAGGCCGTGCGCCGTCATTATTTTGAGCACTGGTATAAAAAGAAAGCGGCGGATTACCTTCCCGCCCGCGTGGAGCATTTCAGCCGGACCTTGAATCTGACGCCGCGCGGCGTGCGGATTAATAAAGCCGTCTCCCGCTGGGGGTCCTGTTCGCCGGACAATGCTCTGGCCTTCAGTTTCCGCCTGATCATGGCCCCGCCGGATGTCATCGATTACGTCGTCGTCCATGAGTTGATGCACATCCCCCAGAAAAATCATTCTTCAAAATTCTGGCGGTTGGTGATAGAAGCGATGCCGCAATACCAGGAGCACCGGCGCTGGCTTCGCAATCATCAACATCTCTTTGAATTATAGTCCGGCGCGCTGAAAGGTTAAAAAGCAGTTTGTCTATGAATTTAAACGAAACCATCAATCTAAACCATCAACCGTTTCTGTCCGAGAGATTCCGGCAGATGAATTTGAGCATATCGGACTATACGTTCGCAAACGTTTATCTATTCCGCAACATCAGCCGCTATGAACTGATCACCAAGGATTGCGCAACGTTCATATCAGCCTACAACCGTCAGGGCCAAAACTACGTCATGCCGCTTCATGCTCCGCACGACTGTTCCGTTCAAACCCTCAGCGACATGCTCGACGAGAGCCGTTTCTTTTTCCCGATTCCGGAGGAATGGCTGCCGCTCTTTCCCGCCGATATTTTCAACGCCGCCTGGGACGACGGTGAATCGGACTATATTTACCTGACCTCAAACCTTGCGTCATTTGCCGGGAAAACGTTTACCAGGCATCGCAATCATCTCAACCAGTTTTTCGGCGCCTACAAGCCCCAGGGACGTCCGCTTTGCTCCGACAACCTTCAAGACGCATTGGACGTTTTGAATCAATGGCAGAGGGAATCAAGGCTCACCGCGGGCAAAACCGACTTTGCCGTCTGCCTCGAAGCACTGCAAAAACTTCCCGCGCTTGCGCTTCAGGGAACAATGTATTACATAGACGAAAAACCGGCAGCCTTCATCCTCGGCGAGGCGCTCAACTCCGATATGTTTTGCCTGCATTTTGCAAAAGCTTCCAAAACGTATCACGGCATCTACGAATTCATGTTCAACGATACGGCCAGACAGCTGGAGGCGCAATACAGGTATCTCAATTTCGAAGAAGACATGGGCAATAAGAATCTGCGAAAAACAAAAATGTCCTATGGCCCGGAGCGGATTTTAAAAAAATATCGCGTTAGTATGAAAAATGGAGCTTCATGAGCAATTTAACGGTTATCACGGATTTGCGGGAAGGCGATCAGGGCATCCTTCACACCATTGAAGGCGGGTCGGCGCTGACCAGCCGCCTGGCCGGCATGGGGCTGGTTTCCGGAGCCAGGTTTCGCATCGCCCAGATGAGCGGCGGCATGGTCGTGATTTCCGTTTCGGGAACCCGCATCGCCCTGGGGCGCGGCGAAGCGTCCAAAATCATGGGTTATCGCATCGATCCGGTTGAAGACGCCTGCCTTGATCCGGTTGAAAAGGAAATTTCCGTCGCTCTGGTGGGCCAGCCCAACGTTGGCAAATCCACCATTTTCAATATTTTAACGGGGCTTTCGCAGCATGTCGGCAACTGGCCGGGAAAGACCGTGGAAAAGAAAGAAGGCGTGCATCGCATCGACAACACCCTGATCCGCCTGGTCGATCTGCCCGGCACCTACAGTTTGACCGCGTTTTCGGAAGAAGAACGGGTCACCCGTGATTTCATTATCAATGAAAAGCCCGATCTGACTGTTTTGGTGCTCAACGCCGCCGCGCTGGAGCGCAGCCTCTATCTGCTGGCCGAAGTTCTCCTTCTGACCCGCCGTGTCATCGTCTCCGTCAACATGCTGGACGTCGCGGAAGCGCAGGGCTCTCAGATTGACGCCAAAGCCCTGCAGGATTCGCTGGGCCTGCCGGTTATCCCCATGGTTGCCAAACGCAACAGCGGCGTCAAGGAACTGGTGAATCAAATCAAGGCGCTTGTCTCCTGCGACGGAAATTTCCGGCCCGAACAGCCGGAAGTGTCCGCCGATCATCAGGACATCTACCAGAACATTCTGCAAATCATCAGCCCCTCCATTGAGGCGCCCTACACACCCGAATGGGCGGCCGTCAAACTCATGGAAGGCGACCCCGAGGCGTGGCAAATGGTGGAACGGCGCGCTAAGCCGGCTGACTGGAAAACGATTCAGTTGCTTTTGAGTAAGCACGAAGACGCATTGCACGCTGTTGTAAACGGCCGCTACGACTGGATCGAAAAAATGACCCGGGCGGCGGTCTCCCACTTTAAAATGGGCGAGGTGGTTTTAACCGACCGTATCGATCACATTCTGACACGCCCCGTTTTCGGCATCCCCATACTGCTTGCCGTGATGGCGTTTGTTTTTTTCCTGACCTACAGCGTAGGCGTGCCGCTGCAAACCTGGATGGCCGAAGGCGTGAGACATTTCGGCGATTGGATGGCCCCGCACCTTGCCTCCTGGCCCGGATGGTTTTCCGGCCTGGTCATTGACGGCATCGTAGGCGGCGTCGGATCGGTCATCACCTTTTTGCCGGTGCTTTTGATTTTCTTTGCCGTCATGGCGTTTCTGGAAGACGTGGGCTACATGGCCCGCGCTGCGTTTGTCATGGACCGGATCATGCATCTGGTCGGCCTGCACGGCAAGAGCTTCATCCCGATGTGCCTGGGCTTCGGCTGCAACGTACCGGCAGTGCTCGGTACAAGAATCATTGAAACCCACAAGGCCCGGATGATCACACTGTTTTTGATTCCATTCGTCCCCTGCACCTCGCGACTGGCGGTCCTGACACTGGTTTCCGCCGCCGTCTTCAAGGAACAGGCCGTCTATGTGTCGTGGGGCATTCTGGCGCTCAATATCGCCGCGCTGGGCCTCGCCGGCATGTTCGTCAACAAAACCATCTGGAAGCAGGACGCGCCGTTTATCATGGAACTGCCGATTTATCACACCCCGGATCTGAAAACGATCGGCATGGTCGTCTGGTCCCGAATCGTATCCTTTATTCGCAAAGCCGGAACCGTCATTCTGGGCGTATCGCTTATCGTCTGGCTTTTGTCGTATTTCCCGTCCGGCAATGTTGATGAAAGCTGGCTTGCCGCCATCGGGCGGTTGATTCAGCCCATCGGCGCGCCTCTGGGACTGGACTGGAAAATGATCACCGCGCTTCTGACGGGCCTGGTCGCCAAGGAAAATGTCGTTGCCACGCTGGGCGTTCTTTACTCCGTCGGAGAAGACGGGCTTTCGGCCGTGCTGCCAACAGTGATGAGTTTCCCTTCCGCCGCCGCGTTTCTGGTGGTCATGATGCTTTTCATCCCCTGCGCCGCAACCGTTGCCGTCTTGCGCCAGGAAATGAAAAGCAAAAAATGGTTTTACGCCACCATCCTCATGACGCTTTGCGTGTCTTATCTGGGAGGCGCGGCCGCGTATCAGCTCTTCAGGCTTATGGGCTATTAGAACAATCCGTTATGGCTTTTTCTTGAGACGGTCGTAGTCGCGTGCCAGCTTTCGAACGCCGTCGAGTTGGTTGACGGTGATGCTATCCATTCTTTCAATATTAAACAAAAGGACAATTTGTTTGCCGCGCTCATAATGCTTGAAGTCGCTATTCATGCCTGCAATGGCTCTTTTCTTGAACGCCGGCGGATACTGCGGATGAAATATGCCGACGGTGCTGATCAGGTCCGCCGACTCGGCCATCACATGCAGTTTGCGCCCCACCTGGGGATTGAGTTCTTTCATCATCTGAAAAGCCGTATCCGTCACCACACCGGCGTCGGCTTTCCCGAAAAACACATCCAGAATCACCTGAGACTCTTTTGTTTTTTCCCCAGTGGCGGCAAAAAAACGATCCGAAAAAGGCAATTTCGCCTGCATCAAATAGGTATCGAGAAATAAAAGCCCTAAATAATTGGATTTCAGGATCGACAGCTTTTTATTTTTTAAACTGCCCACTCCTTTTTTCCGCGTCTCCTCATTGACAAGCATCAGATATTTGACGGTGGATTTGCCGTTGCGGACTTGGGTCACTTCCGGCTGGGCTTTCAATGCGTTTGATAAACGCAGGTAATCCAGGCTGGATACAACTATAAAATCCAGTTTTTTAGCGGCAAAATCTTCAACCAGCCTGTCAACGGAATCATACAAGGACAGGTTTACTTTAAAACCATATTGATCCGCAAGCTCCCGAATCCAGACTTTCAAGGCCGCTTCGGCATCTTTCGGGTCAACATCCGATACGCTTTTTATGGAATATCCGACATTGCAAGGGGTTTCTTCGGATTTCGCGGCCAAACCGGTCCGGGGAAAAACGCCGGCCATCAACAACAAAAAACACAAAGAAATAATTAATCCAAAAACCTTCACAGACTTCATAACTTACTGGAACCTTTTTTTCTTTCGGGCCATCGGGCCGTTCGAGAAGCTGAAAAGCCGGTTGAAGAGCCCTTTCCTGGCGCTGAAATCGTGCAAACCACTTTCCTTTTTCAACGCCTGCTCCATTTCTATGTCTTTGAGGGTTGGATAGTTGGCAAGATCATCAATCAATATTTTAGGTTCTCCCGCGCGTTCCGGTTGCTTCGCCGCATGATCTGGAAACGGATCATGCCTTGCAGGCCTATGCGTCCGGATGTTTTCCCGCCTGGAGGGTGTCACGCCGGAAACTCTGTAACTTTGTTTTTGCAAAGCCTGAAGCGCCTGTTCAACAACAGCAGAATACGTCTGGCCCGATTTTTCCTTCTGATCAGCCAGTATGGCGCGCGCATCAGGAGACAGCACAACGGTAATGGAGGTCCTTCCTTCGGCCTTTTGCCGCTCACGCCAATCTTTAATTCTATCTGCCTGTTTTTTCACGCATTCCATCCGTTACAAGTAACATCACAGCGCATTGCTTGTAACATCGACCGCACGATATATCAAGATTTATTCCCCTTCTTTCATTTTTTCCATCTCCATAATTTTTTTCCGGAGCTCTTCGGGTACGGCTACTTTTTTGTTATTGCGGTAGTCGTAGGTAACCACCACGCCTTCGCCTTCGGCGGCAATCCGCTTGTGGCGCGTGCTGAAAACTTCATAGCCCATCACCACCCGGTCTTCTTCCATACTCAGAATTTTGGCGCCGACCATGACTGTGTCGGGAAACTGCAAAGGCATTTTAAAACGGCATTCGGTGGAGGCCAGAATCGGGCCGATGCCCGTTCTCTGCGAATACTCCATCATGCCCAAACGGTTAAAGTATTCGATTCTGACCGTTTCAAAATACCGGAAATAGATAATATTGTTGACGTGCCCCATGGCGTCCATCTCTCCCCAGGCCACCGGAACATTCAAGGTCACCGTACACGCGGATAAAACGTCGTCTGCCATACGCCCTCCATATTTAAAGTGATTGCCTCGATTTCATACACGATGACGCGCTTCACTTTGCGGAAAACAATATAATCTCCAATCCTTTCAAACGCAATATCCGAACGCAGGATAAATTGACATTTCCAACGGCCTGTGAGAGGTTGCAGGCCATGAAGAACAAGGGGCGAAAACCCCTTGTTCCCGCAAATGACGCAAGATGCCTTAATTCTATGAAAACCTGGAAAAAGAATCTTTACAGCCTTTGGTGCGCGCAGTTCCTGGCGGCGCTGGGGCTTAATCTGGTCGGACCTTTTCTGCCTTTTTATCTGCGCGATCTGGGCGTGGCGGACGACAAGGCCCTCAAAATATGGAGCGGGGTTGCTTTTGCCGCGCCGTTTGTCCTGTCTGCCTTCATGCAACCGCTTTGGGGGATTCTGGGCGACCGGCACGGCCGCAAGCCCATGATCGTCCGGGCCATGATGGGGCTGGCGCTGGCCAATATTCTCATGGCTTTCGCGCAAAACGCGCCGCAATTCGTTTTCTGCCGGTTTTTGCAGGGGCTTCTTTCCGGGTTCATCGCTCCGTCGCTGGCGCTTGCGTCATCCTCCACGCCGCCGGAAAAGACCGGATACGCGCTGGGCGCGCTGCAGACGGCGCTGGTATCCAGTCTGATTATCGGCCCGCTGCTAGGCGGAGTCTTCATGCATTTCACGGGGCTGCGTCCGATATTTGTGACCACGGGCGTTTTGTGCGCGGTCGGCGCCGGAATTGTTTCCTTGTTTGTACAGGAAGAATTCACCGCTGCTCGGGACCGGGGGTTGGCAAAGCTGAAAAGCAATTTCAACCGCATTGCCCGGTCCGTTGAATTGCGCAATCTTTTCCTGCTTCTGGTCCTGATTCAATTTTGTGTTCTGTTTATCGCGCCATTCATCAGTCTTTATGTTGAACATCTCAAGACGCCTCCAGGCTATGTCGGTCTGGTAACCGGCCTGGTGTTCGGCATTGCCGGCGTGACCAGCACGATATCCGCCCCCTTCTGGGGAAAACAATCCGACAAGCTGGGCCATAAGAACGTTTTACGGATTGCGGCGCTGGGCATGGTGGTCTTTCTCCTGCCGCAGGCGTTTGTTACCAACGCCTGGCAACTGATGTTTTTGCGCGCCGGCTTCGGCCTTTTTGTCTCCGGCATGCTGCCGGTCATCCATTCCATCATCCGCCATGCCACCTGTGAGCAGGAACGGGGCGGCATTTACGGCATGTTTCAAAGCGGCTACCTGATTGGCAATCTGATCGGCCCTCTGGCGGGAGGACTGCTTTCCGCTCTGGTGGGGCTGCGATCCATCTTCCTGATCGCCGCCGCCTGCCTGTTTCTGACGCCCGTTTTGATCCGATCCGTTAAAGACAGGCGGCCGCCGGTTTCGGATACGCGCCTGTAACGCCTGAACATTCAACTAAATACTTGTATTATCCGATGACATATCCTAGAAACGGATCAATGAACGCTGAAAGCAGAGTGTTGAATCCGCATGAAAAAGAAAATAGCGATCGGTTTCCTTTTGTTTCTGGTACTTTTGGGCTGGGCGGGATATGGGTTTCGCGAACCGATTTGGGAAAAAGCGGGACAATTTATGGCCCCGCAGGGCGACTATAAGGCGGACGTGGTCATTCTGGAAGGGACGGATTACATCCCAACCGGGTTGATGGAGGCGGGCCTGGCGCTTATCGCCTGCGGAAAGGTAAAGAAAATCATTGTGGTCGTCCATCAAATCGCACCGGCGCACCGGCTTTTTGGCATGAATGGCGACTACGCGGATATTGTCCGCCGGAAGCTCAGGGACACGGGGTTGAAAGAGGAACAATTCAAAATTCTCGCCGTTCCCAAACGCCACCCGATTACACTTACGGAAGCGCAGTTTGTGTTGAAAGCTCTCGAACCCGAAAAGATAGCCAGCGCCATTCTGGTGGCGCTTTCCTATCATACGCGCCGCAGCTACATGGCCTATGCCCATGTCGCCCAACCGCTCGCCATCAAAATCTATCCGCTGGCCTGCTTTCCGGAAGGTCATCTTGAAAAATGGTGGGAGGATCAGGGCAGCTTTCGGGACTTCGGCACGGAATCGTTAAAAATGTTGTACTATCTGGCATTCGGCCACATCCCGTTTAAATTTTCCTACTGACCCCGGAGGAATCATACTATGCGTATTATTTATGCCGCCGACATTCACGGCGCGTTTGACCGCGTCAAACTTCTCCTGTCCGAGACGATGGCGGACGTCTATATCATTGCCGGTGATTTGATCGACATTCCCTTTTACAACATGAGCACCGCCATCAATTACCATGAGCTGCAATCCTACTTCCACGGCCTGCGCGTGAGAATGCATAAAGAAAACATGATTATCGAAGATTTTGTCGACGAGCTGCTCGACAGCCCCGACATCTCTGCTGAAATTGAGGAAAACGGCACCAAATACCAGCAATACACGATCCGCGCCCGCAGGGTGCTCCAGCAGAAATACAAGGTTCTGGAAAACATTCTGGCCACCAAGCAGACATCCACCGTTTTCGCCCTTCCCGGCAATTACGACATGGACTTAAGATACACGTCGCTGCATGAACGCGATCTGCATTTGCACTGGCATAATATCCGCGACCTGAAAATCGCCGGATACGGCGGCGCGGATATCTGGACCCCGGGCATCCCCGAGCGCTATGTGGTTCGCTACCGGGGCGGCCTTCCCTTTGAAAACGGCAACAATCCCATGTTCAGTTTTTTCAAGGCCGTCAAACCGCAGATTATCGTCAGCCACCAGCCGGCGCACGGCATCCATGACCGGGTCAATCAATTCGGCACCTCGGGAACAACCGCGCTGCGTTATTACTGCGATCACAATCCGGTTTTGCTTTGCCTGACGGGTCATGTCCATACCGACTGGGGATTTCAGGTCAGCGAAAACACCATTTATCTGAATCCCTCCAACTTCGGCGAAGTCACAACGCTCACCGGCGGCGTCGCGGAAGGCGGCTTCTTTTATGCCATTGAACTCGACGACGACAAAGGCGACGTCCGGAAAATCATCTTTAAAAAGCTGGTCAACGACCGCGTGCACGACATCGCCGACTACTATCCGAAAAACGGGCGGTGGCAGGAAGTTCAGGTTGACACGGAACGCTACGCGGCGCGCCGCGAAGGCCGGAATTTCGACATGAAGGAAATCAAGGCATCCCACATTCCCGAAGTCCAGCTGTACAACGAAATCAAGCAGTTCTACCGCACGTTTCAGACGGAGGCCACGGAAGAGCGCCTGCAAAAGCTGGAACAAATCGCCGGACAGATTGATGAGCAGATTCGGGGCGACATCGCCATGGACGTGATGGGCTCAACCAACATGGGACTTTGCGAGACCACGTCGGACATTGATTTTGTCATTTATGTCCGCTGCGATCCGGGCTTCACGGACGAAATCCAGGCCTGCTCGCAATACAAGGAGGCGGAAAAGATCATCGATTCCATTCTGAAACCCGGCTACGCGTTTCAGATCCTGGACACGGTTGATTTGAATGTCGTCGAAAAAGCCATCCGGGAACGCGATTACGAAAACGAGATGGCCATGCGCTTTGTCGCCTACCGCGCCATCTGCCGCCCGATCAACTACCGCTTCATCGCGCCGGTGGAAGACCTGCTCAATCAGGACATAGACTACCGCAAGGAAATTGAGGGCAGCATCCGCTCCTATTTCCGCATTTTCATCAACACATCACAGCATACGCGCTCGTTTAAAAAATATGAAAGCCGCATCCGGGAAATCGGCATCCGGCTTCCCGAATCGATTAGGATGAAAATCAAAGCCTACTTCCAGCAGGACACGGACGCCAAGGAATGCGACTTGAATCCGGGAGATGAACGTCCGGACGTCTAAGCGATATTCATTGCCAAAAGCTTTACGGAATCCGCAAACAAAACCGACATGCTTTTATCGGACAGGATTTTTTCCACAAACCCCACGCCGAACTTGGAATGATTGATGACATCATTAATTTTATAAGTTTCCTGAATCGAATAATTCCGCACGGGGGCATCCGGCTGCCGGTTGCGGATCTTGAGATCCCATTGCAGTGCGACCTGGGCATCGGAAAGTTTAGCCTTGGGCGCATCGGCTTTTTTCGGGGAGGCCGCTTTGCGGGTAACCGTCCGTTCGCCTTTTTCTGCCTTCTTGACGGTTCCCGGCGCGGGACGGTATTTATGCTCCGCGCCGCAGGTCTTGCATTTAACGCGGCTGACCGCGCCATCCACTTTAAACAGGATCACATGAGCCAGAAGCAGCTTGCACTTCAGGCAATACGCATCAATATTATCTCCAACAGACGGCACAAAAGACTCCTCATCATTATTGCGTCATTGAACGTTCAAAGGCGCGGGGGCTCGCTATATCAGATTCATGGCGTATCTTCTATGGAATAATTCCACCCAACGAAAATATTTTTGATTGCAAGCAAGATCAAATAGTTGACGCAAGAACCGCGGCGCCGATCGCCCCGTTTTGCTGTGCGTAGGGCGATACGGATATTTTG
This sequence comes from uncultured Smithella sp., assembly GCA_964525155.1. GTDB lineage: Bacteria > Desulfobacterota > Syntrophia > Syntrophales > Smithellaceae > UBA8904. Next base: position 15,688 of record CAZGDK010000018.1, read on the forward strand.
ACATCCAGCTTTTTGGCAAGCGCCGCCACCACACCGCTGTTTCGCGCCACGCCGCCGGTGATCATCACGGGTTCAACCATGCCGATGCGGGCAATCATGGCCGAAACGCGCGACGCGATGGACTCGTGAATGCCGGCTATAATGTCCGGCCGCGCCTCCCCGCGGGCGATGAGCGAAATGATTTCCGATTCCGCGAAAACCGTGCACAGGCTGCTGATTTTGGCGGGCTGGACCGATTGCAGCGACATCGCGCCGAACTCGTCGAGGTTGACTTCGAGCGCGCGGGCCATCACTTCCAGAAAGCGGCCGGTGCCCGCAGCGCATTTGTCGTTCATGACAAAGTTTTTCACCTTGCCGTTGTCATCGAGCGCAATGGCCTTGGAATCCTGTCCGCCGATGTCGATAATCGTGCGGATATGCGGCTGCAAAAAGTAAGCGCCGGCGGCATGCGCCATAATTTCCGTGAAGGATTTGTCGGCAAACGTCACCGCATTGCGCCCGTAGCCCGTGGACACGATTTTGGAGACGCAGGATTTGTTAAGACCGGTTTCGGCCAGCAACTCCTCATAAACCCGTAGTCCCGCCGCTTCCGCGTTATAGCCCGTAAAGATGACTTTCGCGCCCAGAATTTTCGCGCCATCCACAATGGCCGCTTTGGCCGTAATCGACCCGATATCAATCCCCGCCGTAATCATTTATGTCTCCTGAAGCAATTACCCAAGCAATGATGTCATTGGCACCTGAATTAAATTCCCCTCTTTTGCTTGTGCCCTTTAGGGTATAAAGAGGGGCTAGGGGAGATTTTAACCTCTTCACAACTAAAATCCCCCTAAATCCCCCTTTAAAAAAGGGGGACTGACACAGCCTGCGGCTGATCCCCCTACTTTAAGAAAGGGGGACTGACATTTGAACCTTCAGCCTTCAGCCCGTAGGGAACGGTCGCGACCGTTCCCTACATTTTTTTTCTTTCTTTAATAATCTCCATAAACGCGTCGATGCGCGTTGCGATCTGGCTTTCGGAAAAGCTGCGCTCGTCGGTCATGTCCGATTCAATCATCAGACACGGCAGGCCGCGTTCGCGCTCTACAATGCGCTGAATATCAAGCTGGCCAAAGGAATAAGGCTTGCAGCTGCGATTGGAATGCAAAACAAATCCGTCCGCCTTGTATTTATCGATCATGGCGATAACCATTTTCGCCATTTCATCGACGCCGATATTGAGATAAATCCGCGTGTAGGCTTCGGCCATGGAGTCCATGAATTTATTTTCATCAATATATTTGGACGTCCCGCACCAGGCCGTCGTATAGGTGTCGGCCACCAGACAGGCGTTGTGAGAGGCGAACTTGTTGGACAGCCAACGCGTGCGGTGCCAGATGGGAATGTTGTCCCACAGCAGGCGGTACTTTTCATGGGGCACCGCTCCGATGCCGCGCGCCACGCGATCCTTCATCGTCGCCAGAAGATTTTGATAATACGCCACGCACTGTTTTGTTCCCCGCAGCGTGACAATGAGCGCCAGATGGTAAAACGCGTCAAACGCGCTCATCGGCGCGGGAGAGCACGCGGCGGTGTCAAGCACGGCCTGCCAGAGCTTTTGGGCTTCAAACGATCGAAACCCGACTTCCGTGAGTTTGTCGAAATTATATTTTTTGCCGCAGACATCCGAAATGAACTGAATATACTCGTCGATCTGCGCGCGTACGTAACGCGCGGCTTCGTCGGCGTAGCCGGTGTGGCAAAACGGCGTATCCAGAATAAACAGCGGCACGTTGAAATAGCGCGCCTGCACTTCATACCACTTGAGCACCGTTCCGCAGATGTTGTTGCAGCACACCAGCATGTCGGGACGCGGCAATCCGCCGATCGGGCCGCCGTTGACCGTCGCGCAGGCGATGTCGGAGCGCGCGTAGGAGCACAGATCGTTGGAATAGCCCATGTGCTCCGCCTTTTCGCAAAGCCCGCCGCCCATCTTGGAGGCGCCGATCATCGCCCCGTGATTTTCCGGATAAATGGGAATAACATCCATCGCGATGAGCGGTTCGACGGGACCTCCGCTCGTAATCCAGGCCACCTTTTTGCCGGTGAGGGCGGCTGACTTGGCCTCGCTGTAATAAACCATCATCAGGTCTTTCATCGTCGGCGCTTTTTTGAACGCAAGCGATAACTTCTTGCCTTGACCAAACAGATATATGCCGAGGGTTTTCAAAAAATCGGGATTGAATAAGCTCATGCAGCCACCCTGAATCGCAGGAAACGGTCGCGACCGTTCCCTGCATTTGTTAATATCACAGTATTTGAACAAATGTTTCCAGCCTTGTCTCCAACTGGCCGCCCGCCTGCGACTGTTCTTCCACTTCCAGGAGCATCGATGGAATCTTTTCACGCTCGAGCATGTCCTTGATGTAGGGATAATCAAACGCATGCGGATCGCAAAATTTCAAAAGCAGAAAAATCACGCCGTCCGCCCGGCAGTATTTGGCCATTCGGACAAGGTTTTCCGCCCGCTTTGTCAGGCCCGCGTGCTTGGCGGGACAAACGACGCGTCCAGCGTATCGCGCGGCGATCGCTTCAAGCGGCGCAAGATGCTCATCCGTCAGACCTTCAAAATAGCGAAAGCCGGTGCATAGATCGTCGCAGACAACCGCCCCGCCCGCATTTTCAATCGCGTCGTAAATATCGGGATGGCTGCAAATGCCTCCCGTCAGGATGAGCCTTTTGGCCCCGGAGGGTTTTATCCCGGAGATGCTCCCGGATATATCCGATACAATCGCGGACAGCGCGTCGAGATATTTTTCCCGATCCATAATCATCGCCGCCCGGACCAGCGTATGGCAGTCGCCTCCGCGAATCGCTTCCGGATTTTCGCGGCGCAGATCGTATAACCGCTGCATTTGCCCACGGATCGCGTTGTAGATTTTAATCGTCCGTCTCAGATCATCCGGACCGATGGTCCTGCCCAGCGCCCGCTCCAGATCCTTGATGAATGTATTGAGCACATCGACAAGATACAACCTTGCGGAAGGCGAGGTCAGCTTGACCGGCAGCACCACGTCGGCATGAAACGTTTGCGGCAGATTGAGCCGCCAGATGTCGGAAAGCCGCTGGATGGAATCGCAGGTATGCGGAAAGATCATGCCGTCCAGAACATTGAGCCTTCCGGCCAGCGCCTCTTCCAGAATCCCCCGCACCAGCGAACAGCAGTAGGCCTGCAAATGCAGATCGGCGCGGTGGATGCCCGAATCCGATCCGAACAGGCGCACCGGCAGGGCGCCCGCCGCATAAATCAGCTCCTCCGGCGCATAGGAACAGACATAACCTACAACTTTTCTGCCATCGTCATTTTTGATTTTTTGCAGATAGGCGTAAGGATTTTCAACTATGGTCCGAAGCTCGGCAATCTTGTCCATGGCTCTCCCCGATCTGATCACAACTCGTTTTTACTTGCGCGGGTATCAAACTAGCATAAGGACGGGATAAGGCGCAAGGGACAAGGCAGAAGGGACAAGGTTCAAGGGAGAAGGGACAGATAAATAACGAGAATCCATCCTGAAAGGATGATACGTTTATAGCAACATGCACCCTCGAATCTTCGACCCCTACGGGGTCGTACAAAAATTGATTGTAAATAACTATAAACGTTTCAACCCTTTGGGGTGAATTAACCTTGCACCTTGCCCCTTGAACCTTTTCTTCTACACCGTCGGTTTTCTTTACAAGAAGGGTTCAAAACATAAATAATTCATATTACTGATAATCCCGGCATCAACGCTTCGTAAACCAACTTTTCCACTGTCGGATTATTTTACAGTTTTACCGAAAGGGAAAAGGAAGTATTTGAAAATAACTATGCATATCATATATTTACATAATGGCATATTTATTGCTAAAAGTATGACATTTCCATATTGTCTGATGCCGGTTTTTTATACCGCAGGATAACTGATCATGGTCGCATAATGGCGGGGCGCAGGAAGAAAAACAGCAATTTTTAATTTATACCCATTTATTCATTTTTTACCGGAGCGGAGGGTTTGACCTCCGCTCTTTTTTTATAAAAAGTTGGATTATGCGGAGTGATTCTGATGGCAATCTTCAGTCAGGTGTCTTGGTAGGGAACGGTCGCGACCGTTCCCTACGTTTTCATTATTATTAAAATCTCCCTGCCCCTCTTTAGAAAAGAGGGGAACTAAGGAACAGCCAAGAGCTACCAGCCACAAGCTACGAGCCACGAACCAAATCCCTTAGCCCCTTGCCCATAGCCTATAGCCCTTCGTCCATCCACCATCAACCATCCGCTATTCACTCTTCTCCCGATCCCACGAGTAATCCTGCAAATGGGGGATGACGTTGCGGTCTTCGGCCAGCAGTTGTTCCTGAACTTCGATTTCTTCTCGGGATTTGAAAAGATATTCTTCCTGATCATGACGGTGCGCCGCCAGTTTGATCAAGGCGTCATGGTCGTATTTCAAAAAATTCTGCCCGGCGCGCAGTGCCGTGTGTTTCCGGAATCCGAGCTTCACCAGCGCATCCACACCCAGACGCACGGAAGTGTCCAGCGATTCTCGATAGACATCCTCGATACCCATGTCGATCAGATCGTAGGCGTCCAGACGGCTTTTGGCCCGCACCATCACGCGCAGATGAGGAAACACTTTTTTCGTTTTCTCCACCAGATCGAAATTGATTTCCGGAGAATCAATGGCGGCAATCAGAATTTGGGCGGTGTCGGCCCCGGCGGATTTTAAAATATCCATCCTTGTAGCGTCGCCGTAAAAAACGGTAAATCCCATTTTTCTTAAAACATCCACGCGGTCCGAATCGTTATCCAGAATGGTCGCCGAAACGCCGTTAGCCCTCAAAAACCGGCCGATGGTGCTGCCGAAGTGGCCAAAACCCGCAATGATGACGGAATGCCGGCTGTCAATTTCATCCGCTTCTTTTTGCTCCACCGCCTCTTTGGTGCCGAAATGAGGCAGAATCAATCGTTCATTGATCAGAAGCAGCAAAGGCGTGACCGTCATGCTGAGCGCCGTCGCCCCCATCATCACATCGCTCCATTCGGTGGTCAATATCCGCAGCTGTGCGATAAACGCAAACAAGACGAAGGCAAACTCGCCTACCTGGCCCAGCCCCAGCGTAAAAATCATGTTCTGGTCGAAACTGAGCCGGGAAAGTTTTCCGGTGGCGAAAAGCACGATCGACTTGAGCAAGACGACGCCTGCGACCAGCGCGAAGATTTTCAGGGGATTGTCCAGAATCAGCCGGAAGTTGATCGAGGCCCCCACGGCGATGAAAAACAATCCCAGCAAAATGCCCTTGAAGGGTTCGATGTCGCTTTCGAGCTCATGGCGAAATTCGCTGGTGGCAAGCACGAGTCCGGCCAGAAACGCGCCCAGCGCGGGGCTCAATCCGATCACCATCATCAGATAGGAGATGGCAATGACGATCAAAAGCGACGCCGCCGTAAAGATTTCGCGCAAACGGATGCGCGCAATGATTCGAAGAAACGGAACAAAAACAAAACGGCCGGTAAGGACTACGGCATTGGCGGCGACAAGCAGCGTGAGCGTCTGCGCCCAGCCCGGCAGGCCTTCCATCAGTGTGGCGGAGCCCCCCGGAGATGTTTTGACGCCCGCCGCGGCCAGAAGCGGCAGGAGCGCCAGAATCGGGATGACGGCCAGATCCTGAAAAAGCAGCACGGCAAACGAGCTTTTGCCCGACTCGGTTCTGGTGAGCCCCTTTTCCCGAAGCGTCTGCATCACAATGGCGGTAGACGACATCGCAAGCGCCAGACCGCAGGCCAGCGCCGCCTGCCAGGAAAAACCGATGGCGAGAAACGCGCCAAAGCAAAGAAGCGTGGTCGCCCCCAATTGCATCCCGCCCGCGCCGACAATGGTGCGGCGCATTTTCCAGAGGTGCAGCGGTTCAAGTTCCAGGCCGATCAAAAAGAGCATCATCACCACGCCGAATTCGGCAAAGTGCATAATGTCTTTTCCTTCCTGGCCGACAAATCCCAGAAAGAAAGGCCCGATGATCACGCCGCCCAGCAGATAACCCAGCACCGAACCCATGCCCAGCCTTTTGGCAATCGGCACGAACACGACGGCGGCGGCAAGATAGATAATGGCGTCTTTGAGAAATGCGCTGCTCATTTATGGCCTATCCTGACCGGCTTCCAGCCAATCGTTGAAATATTCAAAACGGTTCAACGCTTCCGGATTGTAAGCACCGTTAATCAGTTTCGTAAGCATCTCGGCATAAAGGGCGGCGTACCGGCGATAATCATGATCGGTCAACAGATGGGTTCCATGCACTACAAACGGCGGCAGATAGTTCATTTTGCAAAGATCGGCGGACTGCTCGAAGGGCAGAAGAAATTCCCGAATCGTATGGCGATGAAGAGCTCCGGCAGCGTAAACCTGCCTGGTTCCCCCCACCGTGATCACGTTGCCGGCGGTTTTGCCTTTGACGGCATTGCCCTTGCTTCCCCGCGCCCAGCCGTATTCCAAAACGACGTCCATCCACTGCTTCAAAAGGGCCGGCGCACTGTACATATAAAAAGGATGGTGCCAGAGAATCATATCATGGTCCCGTAAAAGCGCCCGCTCGCGGTCGACATCAATATTGAAATCAGGATACTCTTCGTAGAGGTCATGAAGCGTGACGCCCGCCGTATGGCTTGCGCCTTCAAGCAGCGCGCGGTTTGTTTTGGATTGCTCGAACCGCGGATGGGCAAAAAGGATGAGAACGTTGTTCATAAGGGCTCATTCATGAAATTAAAAAATCTTCCCCACCCCTCCTGGGGCCACCTTTAGGTGGTTGAAAAAGGAGGGCTTTATAATTCTTCTTCCCGGACAATTTCCGTTTTGATGAGCGTCAAAAGTTCCTGAAAGACCGGCAGAATGTCCGTGCGGAAGCGCCCGGCCACACAAAGCTTCATGATATCGTCGCCGATTTTCAACGTGCCTTCATTGATCCAGCAGCGGATATCGACAATGCCTTCCTTGGCCTTGAAACGGCGCACGGCGTCCTGAAGCGCGGCCCTGTCATAAGAAAGTTTCATGCCGCCTACATGCGCGCCCTGTTTGGACGTCGCCCTTACAATGCCGTTGTGCACCAGAATCATGCCCAGCGACGCCGGCGAACTTGTTTTTTTGATCTCCGAAATCCATTGTTCAATCATGTTGTGCTCCAAAAGATTTGTCTGTCGTTGGTCAATCGGCCGGAACGCTTTTGGCCGCAACCAGACGGGTTAACTTTTCGGAAATCTTTCCGGACAGCGCTTCAATCAGATCCGTCTTCATATCCGCCTCGTACCGGTTTTCGTCCGCATCACCGTTGTTCCACGCGCCAATCAACCGCCCGTCAAGCGTCAGAGGAACCACGGCAATCGACCGGACAAAATATTTTCGATTGTGCGGCAGAAGTTTATAAAACGGCAGCATATCCTTATTGGCCAGAACCGGCTTTGCGCCGCCGGAAAATATCTGTTCCAGAAGCTCAAAAGAAACGACCGAATACCTGTCGTTTAAGAAATCCGACGCGCGGACGTCGGCGATCACGGGCAGGGCGGCCTCAAGATTGGCCAGACTGATCCAGACAAAGGGAACGCCGAATTCCTTTTCCACGCCGTCTAACAGATTTTCCAAAAGGCCCGCAATGGTATCGGCCCCCATCACCCGGTCTTCGAGGCTTTGGAAGCGCGCGGCAATAATGTCGTTGATGCGTTTCAGATCTTCACCGTTGCTCATTTGGTTTTCCCCTCCCAGCGGGCGTATATGACTGCATGATCGGACGGCTTTTCGGACGTTCGGGTCGAAAGATCGATGGAACATTCAACGGATTTTTCCGCAAGCGCCTTTGTCGCCAGAATGTGATCCACGCGCCAGCCCAGGTTGCGCGAGACGGAGTCGCGCACGCGGTAATCAAAAAACGTGTATTGCCCCGGCTCGTCCGGATGATGCTTGCGGAAAACATCCGCGAAGCCCCAGGACACAAGGTCTTCATAAGCCTTCCAGACCTCCGGATTAAAGGATACATGCCCCAGGATGCGCTTGGGGTCATGAACGTCGATGGACTGGGGCGCGACATTGAAATCGCCGCACAAAATCACGTTCTGATCGGGCTTGAAATTTTTTTGCAGATATTTTTTGAGGCGCGCCAGCCACTGAAGCTTATAGGCGAACTGCGGCTTGTCCACGTCCTGACCTTGCGGGACGTAGGCGTTTAAGACCACCCAATCGCCAAAATGCGCCACCGCGAGGCGGTCGGAATCAGCGGGCTCGTCATGCAAACCAAAAGAAACTTTTTGCGGTTTCTGCCTTGACGCGATGGCCACACCGTTGTATTGCTTGCTACCCCGGAAGCTCACCGTATATCCCAGCGCTTCGATGTCTGATGCGGGGAATTTGGCGTCTTCCACTTTTGTTTCCTTCATGCAGAAAATATCCGGCGCATTTTTTTCCAGCCAGGGCAGCACGATGTGCAGACGTGAGCGCAGCGAATTGACGTTGTAAGAGGCGATCTTCAATCTTTAAATGAACCCTTCAATTATTTTCAACGGTTATTACCACGACCGGCGCTTGCGCTCAAGATTTTTTGCGGCGGGCCCCAAAATCGTGTATAGCTGCATTGCATTTGTTGAAAAAATTGAATCGAAATGAAAATCTCCCCTGCCCCCTCTTTAAAAAAGAGGGGAAGTCCAGGGTGTTTGCGCGGTTGCCCCCTCCTTTTCTAAAGGAGGGTCGGGGAGGATTCTTGCCCAGGCAAGACACTCCCTCCTTTTCTAAAGGAGGGTCGGGGAGGATTTTAAAAATATGGAACAGGCGGACATCACCATTATCGGCGCGGGTGTTGTGGGGCTGGCCATTGCCGCAAAGCTTGCACGCCCGGATCGGCATCTCTTTATTCTGGAGAAAAACACGCGGCATGGCGAAGGCGTGAGCTCACGAAACAGCGAAGTGATTCACGCGGGCATTTACTATCCCGAAGGATCGCAAAAGGCCAGGCTGTGCGTGGAAGGCAACCGCCTGCTTTACGCACTGGCCGCCCGCAACGGCATCGCGCACCGCAAAACCGGCAAGCTGATCGTGGCCGTCGCTCCCGGCGAAATCGAAGCACTGGAGCGGCTTGCAGATCAGGGCCGCAGAAACGGGGCGGAGTCTCTCACCATGGCCGGGACAAAACAAATCGCCCTGATGGAACCCAACATCAAAGCGGCAGCCGCGCTTTCCTCTCCGGAAACCGGCATTATCAGCGCCCATGACCTCATGAATTTTTATCTGGTGCGCGCACTGAACAATCAAGCGCAACTCGTTTGCCGCACTAAGGTCACGAACATTGAGCGCGAAGGCGGCAACTGGCGGATTACCGCCCGAAACAACCGGGGAGAAGACTTTATTTTTTCGTCCGCTGTGGTCATCAACTGCGCGGGGCTTGCCTCAGACACCGTTGCCGGAATGGCCGGAGGACATTATCAGCTGCATTACTGCAAAGGTGACTACTGCGGCATCTCCGGCGTCAAGCCGGGTCTGGTCAACCGTCTGATCTATCCCGCCCCCCTCAAGAATCATGTGGGGCTGGGCGTGCATCTGACGATGGATTTAAACGGCCGATTAAAGCTCGGCCCCGACGCAACCTATATTGAGCGGGAAGAAGATTATTCCGTTGCCCCCGAGAAAGCCGGTCTTTTTTACGAACACGCCAGGAAATTTCTCCCGTTTTTGAAACCGGAAAATGTGTCTTGCGACATGGCGGGCATCCGCCCTAAACTTCAAGGCCCGGGCGACCCCGTGGCGGACTTTGTTATCCGCGAAGACGCCGAAGGCTTTGTCAATCTCGTCGGCATCGAATCACCCGGTCTCACCGCCTCCCCCGCCATTGCCCGCTACGTCAAATCTCTGCTCTCCCTTTAACCTTGTTCCTTCTTCCTTTAACCTTGCACCTTGCTCCTTGAACCTTGAACCTTTTTACCTTGACACGTCTGAGCCCTTCTCATATAAGCTTTTGCAAAATTTTCAAATTCCGACAGGAGATCATCCATGAAAAAAATAGTCATATTGATTGCTCTTTTGGTGGTTTGCTCATTGGGCATTTCCGGTTGCGCCAAGAAGGATTCCGACACGGTGAAAATCGGCGTCATCGCCGAGCTGACCGGTGACGTTCCGGCGGTGGGGGCCTCCTGTAAAAACGCCGCGGAACTGGCCGTCAAGGAAATCAACGACGCCGGCGGCATTCAACTGGGCGATAAAAAATTCAAGGTGGAACTGATCATTGAAGACAACGCGGGCAAAGCCGACCAGTCCGCCTCCTCGGCGCAGAAACTCATCACGCAGCAAAACGTCACCGCCATTGTCGGCCCCAACGCCAGCCGTTATGCGCTGCCGGCCGCGGAAATCGCCGAATCGGGTAAGACGGTTTTAATCACGCCCTGGTCCACGGCGCCCAAAGCGACACTCGATTCCAAAACCAACGCCTCCAAAAAATATGTCTTCCGCGCCTGCTTCATCGATCCGTTCCAGGGCGGGGTGCTGGCCAAATTCGCTCTGGACAATCTCAAACTGAAAAAAGCGGCCGTGCTGTATGATGTCGCCTCCGAATACAACAAGGGCATCGCCGAAATTTTCAAAGACATCTATGAGAAAAACGGCGGCCAGATCGTCGCCTTTGAAACCTACACGACCAACGACAAGGATTTTTCCTCGCAGCTCACCAAAATCAAAAAGGCCGGGCCGGACATGATCTTCCTGCCCAATTATTACAGCGAAGTGCCGCTACAGATCCAGCAGGCCAAGCGCCTGGGGCTTAACGTGCCGTTTATCGGCTCGGATTCCTGGGGATCGGAAGAGCTCCTGAAACTCTGCGGAAAAGACTGCGAAGGATATTATTTCAGCACGCATTACGCCGCGGATGCGGCAGGCGACGTGACCAAAAAATTCATCGCCGCCTATAAAGCCAGATACAACACAACCCCCGATGACGTGGCGGCTCTGACCTACGACTCGTTTGGCCTGCTGTTTCAGTCCATCAAAACCGCGGGCAAAAATGACCGCCAGGCCGTCCGCGACGCGCTGGCCAGAATCCCCCAATATGAAGGCGTCACAGGCAACATGCAGTTTAAGGAAGGCTCCGGCGACCCGGTTAAAAGCGCGGTCATCCTGAAAATTCAAGACGGAAAGTTCGGGTGGTTTGCCAACGCGAAACCCTAAGCATTCCTTTCTTCCCCCTTTTTCAAAGGGGGACCGAGGGGGATGTAAAAAAATCCTCCCCAACCCTCCTCGCGCCACCTTTAGGTGGTTAAAAAAGGAGGGGGTGTCTTGCTGAGGCAAGAATCCTCTCCAGCCCTACTTTAGGAAGAGAGGGAGTGAATGAGTTTTCTAAAGGGGGATTTAGGGGGATCAGCCGCAGGCTGTGTTAGTCCCCCTTTTTTAAAGGGGGATTTAGGGGGATTTTAATGTTGCCTTTCAACAAAAAACTCAAGCCCCTTGCCCGGAACCTGAGAGGCAACATGACAGACGCCGAGCAACTTCTCTGGTCAAAGATCAGAAGAAAGCAGATAGGCAACGTTCAATTCTATCGGCAGAAAAACATCGGCCAATACATCGTTGACTTTTACTGTCCGAGGGGAAAACTGGTTATCGAAGTTGACGGAAGTCAACATTATGAACGGGAAGGATTAAGAAAAGATCAGGAAAGAGATGCATATCTTCAAAATCTTGGATTAACGGTGCTGAGGTTTTCAGATCTTGATGTTCTGAAAAATATTGATGGCGCTTTGGAGAGGATTTATGAACATTTAAAATCCTCCCCAACCCTCCTTTAGAAAAGGAGGGCCACCACGCTGACGCGTCATCCTCCCCGACCCTCCTTTAGAAAAGGAGGGCCACCACGCTGACGCGTGATCCTCCCCGGCCCTCCTTGCGCCACCTTTAGGTGGTTAGAAAAGGATGGGGTGTCTTGCTGGGGCAAGAATCCTCCCCTGCCATCTTCGGATAGTCAGGCTGCGTTAAAGAGTTTCGATATTTTTTCTTCCCCCTTTTTTAAAGGGGGACCGAGGGGGATTTGAAAAAAAGCCTCCCCTACCCTCCTTTAGAAAAGGAGGGAGATTTGAGGAATGCAATATTTTATGGCCTATATTTTTCAACAAGCTTTAAACGCCCTGCAGCTGGGCAGCATTTACGCGCTCATTGCGCTGGGCTACACCATGGTTTACGGCATTCTGACGATGATCAACTTCGCCCACGGCGATTTGTTTATGATCGGTGCGTTCTTTTGCTTTCTTCTGGCCTTTTATCTCAAACTGTCGTTTATTCCCACGCTGCTTTTGTCCATGCTGGGCGTGGCCTGCCTGGGCGTCGTGATCGAGCGTCTGGCTTACAAACCGCTGCGCAACGCGCCGCGTGTGTCCGCCATCATCACGGCTCTGGGCGTGGGGCTTTTTCTGGAAAACTTCACACTGGCGCTTTCCCCTTATCCCAAACATATTCCGCCTCTTCTGGAAAATATTACCTGGACGGTGGGATCGCTGTCCATTTCTTCCTTACAGATGATCGTCATTGTCCTTTCCCTGGTGCTGATGCTGATTCTGGATTTCGTCGTTTTCCGAACGAAGGCCGGTATGGCCATGCGCGCCATTTCCTGGGACAAAACCATCGTGCCGCTGATGGGCGTGCCGGTCAACAAAATCATTTCGCTCACCTTCGCCATCGGGACGGGCCTGGGCGGCGCGGCCGGAGTAATGTACGGCCTGGCCTATCCGGTGATTGATCCGTACATGGGCATTATGGTCGGCTGGAAAGCGTTCATCTGCGCCGTGGTGGGCGGCATCGGCAATATCCGGGGCGCCATGATCGGCGGCTTTATCCTGGGCGCGGTGGAAATTATGGTGGCCGCGTTTTTCCCCTCCACCTACCGCGACGTGGTGGCCTTCACGCTGCTTCTGATCCTGCTCATTGTCCGACCCTACGGCATCCTGGGCAAGCCCCAGCCGCAGAAGGTGTAATATGGCGACAATCAAAACCGCATACCATGCCCTTCTCAAACACTGGCACACACTCATCGGCCGCAAATACTTCTGGCCGGTTTTCCTCATCTCGGGCCTCGGCTTTTGTGTGGCCGCCTCCACATTCGAAATTCTGGATTTATACCTGCAACTCATTTTAGTTTACGTGGGCATCAACATCATCCTCACCGTCAGCCTGAATCTCATCAACGGCTACATGGGGGAATTTTCCGTGGGGCATGCGGGCTTCATGGCCGTGGGCGCTTACATTGCATCGCTTTTGACGGTCAACGTTTTCCCGCAGGGCGCAGTCAACTTTCTTTTTCCCGTGGCGATTCTCGCCGGCGGCGCGGGCGCGGCCCTGGTCGGTTTTCTGGTCGCGATACCATCGTTTAAAACGCGCGGCGACTATCTGGCCATCGTGACGCTGGCCTTCGGCATGATCGTCAAATCCATTCTGGAAAACATCGACGCCGTGGGCGGACCGCGCGGCTTTCTGGGGATGGAAAAACTCACCACATTGCCGTGGGTATTTTTCTGGACGGCTTTGTCGGTCTGGGTGATCCGCAATCTGGTTTATTCCAACTTCGGCCGCGGCGTGCTGTCCATCCGCGAAGACGAAATCGCAAGCGACCTCATGAGCGTCAACACAAGGCAGGTCAAGATCATCGCTTTTGTCGTGTCATCTTTTTTCGCGGGCATCGCCGGCGGGCTTTTCGCCCACGCGCTGCAATTCATCAACCCGCGCATGTTCGATATTCTCAAATCCACCGACATTCTGATCATGGTTTACTTAGGCGGCATCGCCTCCATTTCCGGCTCGATTCTCGGCGCGGTCATTTATACGATCCTGCTGGAGGTTTTGCGTCCCATGGGCGTGTGGCGCATGGTGCTCATGCCGCTTCTCCTGGTGCTTTTGATGATCTACCGGCCGCGCGGCATCATGGGCATGAAGGAAGCGCGCCTGTTTGAGCCGCTTCGCGATTGGGTCACGGAAAAACTCTGGCGTCAGAAGAAAAAGGAGGCGGATCATGCCGCTCCTTGAAATCAATAACGTCACGCATCGTTTCGCCGGTCTTTGCGCGGTATCGGAGTTTAATCTCGCTGTCGAACCGCGGGAGTTGATCGGCATCATCGGCCCCAACGGGGCGGGAAAAACAACCGTTTTCAACCTGATTACCGGCGTTTATCGGGCAACCGAAGGCAGCATCAAACTGGAGGATATCGAACTGGTCGGACGCACGCCGCATGACATTACACGTCTGGGTATTGCCCGCACGTTTCAGAACATCCGGCTCTTCAAGGAATTGACCGTGCTCGACAACGTCCGCATCGCCTGCTACGGACAGACAAACTACACACCCGCCGAGGCGCTTTTGCACATCGGTCGCTTCCGCGCCGAAGAAAAGCGCATCACGGAGCGCGCGCTTGATTTGCTGTCTATTTTCAAACTCGATGAATTCGCAAACGAAAAGGCCAAAAATTTGCCCTACGGCCTCCAGCGGCGTCTGGAGATCGCCCGGGCGCTGGCCACCGGCCCAAAGTTTTTGCTTCTGGACGAGCCCGCGGCCGGCATGAACCCCAACGAAATTATGCAGCTGATGGACTTCATCCGCTGGATTCGCCAAACCTTTTCCGTCACCATTCTTTTGATTGAACATCAGATGCGACTGGTCATGGGCATTTGCGAACGTCTGGTGGTGCTGGACTTCGGCGCAACCATAGCGGCAGGAAAGCCCGCCGACATTCAGGCCCATCCGAAAGTGCTGGAAGCGTATCTGGGCGAGGAGATCTCCTCATGAGCCAAAACAACTTGATCTTATCCGTTTCCAACCTGAGCGTCTTCTACGAAAGCATTTCAGCCGTAAGCGGCATTTCCTTTGACGTGGCGCAAGGAGAAATCGTTACGCTCATCGGCGCCAACGGTGCGGGAAAGTCTTCCATCCTGCGGGCCGTCTCCGGCCTGATTCCGTACAAAGGCGGCATCACGTATGCGGGAAAGGATTTGAAAAACATCACCGCCGACCGGATTGTCGGCATGGGCATAGCCCATGTGCCGGAAGGCCGGGGTATTTTCGCCAACCTCACCGTGCTGGAAAATCTGCAACTGGCGGCTTGGCAACGAAAGGACAAAGCTAAAATCGCCGCCGATCTGGAACATGTCTTTGACCTTTTTCCGCGTCTTCGCGAAAGAAAAAAACAGCAAGGCGGCATGCTCTCCGGCGGCGAGCAGCAGATGCTGGCCGTGGGCCGCGCGCTCATGACGGACGCGCAAATGCTGCTTCTGGATGAGCCGTCCATGGGACTAGCCCCCGTGCTTGTCCGGGAAATTTTCAAGATCATTGCCGACATCAACCGCGCGGGAAAAACCATTCTACTGGTCGAACAAAACGCCAACATGGCTCTGCATATCGCGCACCGGGGATTCGTTTTGGAAACCGGCCGCATCGTCCTTTCCGGCACGGGAAAAGAATTGACAGGAAATCCCCGCGTCAAGGAAGCGTATCTGGGGGGATGAAATCAAGGTCCAAGGTTCAAGGCTGAAGAGTGTCATCAGAACAAGAACTTTCCAGAACTCCGTAAAAACCTGAAGCATTGCCTTTCCCGTCTTATGACCTTCAGGTTACGAAGGCGGGAATCCAGGCTTATCGCACTGGACCCCGGCCGTCGCAGGGGTGACGTTTATGCTAAAAACGGGTCAAATAACGTCACCATTATTGGACTGTTCATATCCTAGAAATCCGCATTATGCGCATAACCGTAGAACCAGCCGTTATTCACGTCCGTGGCGTGTTCCGAGCCATACAGATAGGTCTGATAAGAGGAATTTGCGTCCATGTGATAGAGCATGAAGGCCGTGATGTATTTCTTGGCTCGATTTGTATACGTGTTGTTGGAGCTTCCGGGCATCCAGCTGGTGTGCGAAAAATTATAGAAGTACCCCAGCGTTCGATCAATGGCATCCGGAAGGCTGTTGTACATGCGCACCACATTGCCAGGTGAGGCGATATAGTCGGATGTTCCGGTATAGCAGATCGTGGCGGACCTGATGGCGCTCAAATTGTAAGAAGAATCCATATAAGGCGCCATGGCCTGAGTGGTTTTTACGCCCGCCCCGAGCGATGCCGAAGCCAGAAGCGCGCCGCCGCCGCCCTTGGAGAAGCCCATGATCTGGAGTTTGGAAACATCAACCTTGCCCTGCAACGGACTGCCCGAGCGCGTGTTTTCCACCTTCAGTTGAGCAATGCCGGACCTGTGGGCCGATGTCCATGAGGGATTGTTTCCGTACCGGTTGTTCGGCGTCATCGCAAAAACGATGTAGCCCCACTTGGACAGATGATTGGCGATCCAGGCCATATTGCTGTAAGTGTTGGTATATCCGCCGGTCAGCGTGGTGGCGCCGTGCGTCCCGCTGATATTGCACGGATAATACACTCTGGCGCCGTTGTAGCCGCTGGTATCGGGCGGGGTGTACGTGCATGTGGAGTAAGGCCCCGCGGCATCAGGCGATGTAACGGCCAGAGCCATCGCATGGAATGACAACGTCAACGCCACGGCCAAAGACACAACAAACAAGTTTTTTTTGCTCATAAAATGTCCTCCTTGATTGTTCATTGTCCAATGCAAGATAACCTCTCCGGGCCTCACGAGCCCCCCTCATTCATCACTTCCCCCGGCCATTGAGCCAGGAAGAGACCTTTCAACGCCCGCTCTTATCGGATTTATCCAACAAAGCGGGCAAAGTCCAACCAACGTAGTAAAGCCTGTTTGCGCCTAACATCAGCAAAAGAAGAATGACGAATCGAATAGATTGTTTTGATGGTTTGCGAAGCCGAGTTTCAGTTCTTTTGAGGGCAACGGGAAGTTCGTTTTGAGTTCAGTTTCTTTATGACGTAAGGTACGCTTATCCGCATGGATAATCAAGTGGAATAAAAATGTTTGGAAATTCAGGCCTTGCGGTCCAGTTCATGGCGGACGGCCAGCCCCAGTTTTTCCATGACATAGGGCTTTCTCAGATAGGCGCCCGCGCCCAGGGCCTGGGCGGCGTGGACGCGGTCGGATTCGGAAAAGCCGCTGACAATAATGGCCTTCTGTCCAGGACAAACCTCCAGAATACATTTATAGGTATCCAGCCCATCCATTCCCGGCTCCATGATCATATCCAGCACCACCAGATCGACCCGGTGCGATTTCAGATATTCAACAGCCTCTTCGCCGCCGGAGACGGTGGTTACCTTATAGTTGAGGCGGTCCAGAATCATGGAGGCAAGCTCGCGTTGTTCAGGCAGATCATCCACCACCAGAATGGATTCCTCTTTTCCCGTGTACTCGCAAAGCGCCGCGGCCGTCCGGGCCGAGGTCAATTCTTCCCTGGTCACCGGGAAGTAGAGCATGAAGGTCGTCCCCTTGCCCTTTTCGCTTTGGACATCGATATACCCCCGATGGTCCTTGACGGTTCCCCAGACCACCGCCAGCCCCAAACCCGTTCCGCTGCGCCCCATGACTTTGCGGGTGTAAAACGGTTCAAAGATGTGCTTGATATATTCATCGGCAATACCCTCTCCGTTATCGGCCACGCTGAGCGTCACATAATCGCCTTCACGAACGTCGTCGTATCCGCGCACCGGGCGATCCAGATGCCTGTTGGCGGTTGTGACAACAATCAGGCCTCCCTTCGGCATGGCTTCCACGGCGTTAATCAGAAGATTCATGAATGTTTTGGAAATATGAGAGGGCGATCCCTTGATATTCAGAAGCTCCCGAGACAGCCGGAATTCCAGACGGACATGAGGGTAAGTCGCCCGCATGTGCTCAAATTCAGCCGTCGCCTGATAGTCGGCAATGATGACGTTCAGATTGACGATATCTTCGGTATGAACGCCTCTTCTGGCCAGAGTCAAAAGGTCCTGAACGATCGCCGCCGCCCTCATGCCGCCCTGCATCATTTTTTCCACATGATTGCGCAAGGGACTGCCGTCCGGAAGGTTCACCAAAAGCAGTTCCGAATACCCCACGAGAATGCCGAGAATATTGTTCAGATCATGGGCCACGCCGCCCGCCAGCGTGCCCAGCGCCTCCATTTTTTCCGCCTGTTGCAGGCGCTGCTGCAAGCGCAGCCGCTCTTCCTCGGCCTGTCTGCGCTCGGTAATATCATCCAGGTAGGCGATGAGGAGATCCGGCGGAACAAACGACCAGGTGGCAATCATCGTGCGCGAGGGCGTGAAATTTTCAGAAATCAATTCCTTCTGAACCAGGATTTTTTCCCGATAACAGCGGTCCATGTCTTCCAGAACATCGGGTCTGCTTTTATACATCTCGCCAGCCGTCATATTAATGTATTTGACCGCCATGCCTTTTGTAAGAACATCGGCGGCCGTGTTGAAATCTTTGAGGACAAAGGTGTCACCGGCTTTTTGCCAAATGAAGGTGGGCATGGGATTCGTCTGGTATTGCAGCCTAAAGCGGGCTTCGCTTTCGCTTAGTTTTTCCTCCACGCGCTTGCGTTCCGTAATATCGGTCGTGATGGCTTCAATGGCGACGGCCCGGCCGTTGTTTCCATAAATCAGCGCATTGCGCTGGAAAAGCCATTTTTCCTCGCCCGCCTTGCTGATGATTTTATATTCATAAGTGGGCGACGCTTCCCCCCGGACAAGCTTTTCCCATTCCCGCGCCAGGTAGGCATGGAAATCCGGATGAATCAG